>CAZEIY010000195.1:0-7796 GCA_964512375.1 uncultured Rickettsiales bacterium
GCATCCACACTGACGATGGCCCCATCCTCACTCGCGAGGAGCGGAGATGGCTCACACTCTCGAAAACGGTTCTTGCCCACCACTATTTGGGATTCCGAGGCGATCGCTGCCATGCGCTGTGCCGATGACGCGAGCAGCGCGGCGCTGGTCGAGCCGTCGACGATGCCAGCGACCGCTCCGCCGCGCTCCAGCAGGGCCTTGATCTCGGCCCATGCTTCTGCTTCCATCTCCGCGCACTTCTCGTTGATGACGATGCTTCCCTCGAAGAGATCCGGATATTCGAGCAGGTCAGTTTCATAGGCGAGGATCTGCTGAATTCTCAGCGAGACCTGCTGGTCCCAGGCTCGAGGAAGGCCGTGGGCTTCGTTCCATGCGGGCAACTGCAGCGCACGAGCCCGGGCATCTCGACTGAGCAGCACGCCGAGCGACTCCAGCACGATGCGGGCGAGGTTGTTCTCAGGCTGTTCGGCGGTCAGACCCAGTGAGTTCACCTGTACGCCGCAGCGAAATCGGCGCAGCTTGGGTTCATCGACGCCGTAGCGTTCCTCTGCGATGCGAGCCCACAGCTTGGTAAAGACCCGCATCTTGCAGGTCTCCTCGATGAAGCGAATCCCGGCATTGCAGAAGAAGCTGATACGGCCCACCACCTTGGGCATCAGCTCTTCGGGAACATCGATGGCATCGAGCACGGCGATAGCGTTCGCCAGGGTGAAGGCGATCTCCTGTACAGCCGTCGCTCCTGCCTCGCGCAGGTGATACGAGCACAGATTGATCGGACTGAATGAGGGCATCTCGCGGATCGTGTACTCGATGAGATCGGTGCTCAAGCGAAGTCCGGGCTCTGGCCCTACGATCCAGGTGCCGCGCGCGAGGTACTCCTTGAGTACGTCGTTCTGAACGGTGCCCCGGAGCACGCTCTTGTCGATGCCCCGTCGTTCTGCCAGAGCGATGTACAGCGCCAGCAGCCATGGGGCGGGCGCGTTGATGGTCATCGAGGTGTTTGCTTCTTCGACGGGAATGCCGTCGAGGAGTAGCTCCAGATCGGCCAGTGAGCTCACGGGCACGCCGACCTTTCCGACCTCACCACGAGCCAGCTCGTGGTCGGCGTCATAGCCGCATTGGGTCGGCAGATCGAAGGCGATGGACAGCCCGGTCTGGCCGCGGCTCAGGTTCTTTCGGAACAACTCGTTGGACTTCTTTGCCGAGGAGTGGCCGGCATAGGTCCTCATGATCCAGGGGCGATCGCTCATCTCTCGCTCCTCTTGTTGGTCTGTCTGGAGAGAACATCCAGAGCCCAGTTTACCGCCTGTCGCACCTGGTGAGTCTTCTTTGAAAAAGGAGTTTTGTAAAGTGTCAGGTGCTACCTTATACTCTACACTTCTCAGAACTGGCGACACTTCATCTTGAGTGGCTGTCAAACATGTGTTGGAGGTCCTCATGACCCGTTTCGGGCTACTTCATCTTTTCGAATCTCTGGGCGAGCGAACTGCGCAGGAGTATTACGAGGAAAACATGGAGGTCATCGAATACGCTGACCGCGTCGGAATGGATGAGGTCTGGATGGCCGAGCACCACTTCACCGACTACGGGGTGATGCCGTCGACGCAGATGTTCGGCGCCTACATTGCAGCTCGAACCAAGCGTATCCGTATTGGTACGGCCGTGTGTGTGCTTCCCTTCCACAACCCAGTGCGCCTGGCCGAAGAGTTTGCTTTCCTCGACCAGCTAAGCGGTGGGCGTTTTGACTTTGGTATTGGTCGTGGCTACCAGCCCGGCGAGTTCCGGGGCTACGGGATCCCCTTCGAGGAGAGCCGTGAACGCTTCAACGAGTGTGCAGAGGTGGTTCGTCGCGCCTGGACCCAGGACTCCTTCAGTTTCGAAGGCAAGCACTACCAGTTCGAGGATGTGAAGACTCGACCCAGACCCTGCCAGACTCCGCATCCACCGTTTTGGGGCGCCTCGTTCAATCCGGATACGATCAAGTATCAGGCGATGCAGGCGCTCAACTTGTTGTTCACGCCGCTTAGCACTCCCGCCGAAGTGATCACCGAGTATCGCGACATTCTGCGCGGCGACGGTCATGATCCCGACGACTTCCGAATCGGTGGTCTCGCGTTTGTGTACGTGGGTGAGAGTCGTGAGAAGGCCCTCGAAGAGTTCGCGGAGCCCTGCATGTGGTACTTCCGCACGTTCTGCGATCTCATCCCGGCCAAGGAATATCCCCAGCACGAGGGCTACTACCGAAATCTGCACGCCACCCTCAAGGGCTTCGTCGAGGCCTACGATGCCGGTGCAATGACGTTCGCCGATATCGTTGAGAAGAGCCCCTTCTCGCACGCCTTTCTGGTCGGTGATGCCGAGTATGTTCAGAAGAAGCTGCTGGCTCTTCTCGAGATGTACGAAGGGCTCAGCGATGTGCTGTGCTGGACTCGTCTGGGTGGACTGGATCATAAGAAGGTGATGAGCTCGATGAATCTGCTCATCAACGATGTCGTGCAACCCTTGCGTGACTCTGGTCAGCTACTGGGCGGCACCAAGAAGGCTTCCTGACGTCGCGCGGGCTCGTATCGCCCGCGGCATCTTGGAATCTCGGTGTTAGGATCGCGCCGTGATGTCAGATCTCTTGCGCTCAAGCACACTGCTTACGGTGACCTGCATGCTCTCGTTGGGCTGCAAGGTCGAGATCCCCTGGGTCGATCCCCTCGATGCGACGGTCTCGGTGGTCGAGAGTCAGGAGTCCGACGAATGGGCTTTCTTTGACTTCGACGGTGGCGCGCAGTTGCTGGGCGACGACGGCTTACCGCTGCTGCTCGAAGAGCCCAGTGATGCAACGGGCTGGGATATCGCCATCAGCCAGTTTGTCCTGGCTACGCCAAGTGGTAGCTATGCTGGCAGCGATAGCCTGAGTCAGGGCACGCTCGAGCTGGTTTCAGGTGACGAGGAGAATCCACCCTCGATAGGTGATGATGCTGCTCAAGTGAGCTGTTCTTCGTTAGCGGATGAGAGCTGGGAAGGGGACAGCGAGGCCGATCCCGATCTCGCCGGACCCAGACCCGCAGTGGTTCACAACGTGCTCCTCACCAGTTGGTTTCGCTACCGACTCAGCAGCCACCAGGCCATCCCGAACTTTGCCGTGTTTGCTCTTCAAGATCGCTTTGGTCGATGTGTGAGGGTGCAGGTAGCGGACTACTACGACGAGAGTGAAGAGAGTGGCTTTGTGACGATGTATTGGCAGTACCTGGCCGATTGAGTCGAACAGCGTAATCGTGGGATAGCTCCCGCAACGGATTGATGAAGACCGAGATGGCCCGTTCAAGCACCCCCCTCGGAGTACGACGCGGGGGTAACGAGGAGAGCTATTTCAGGCTCCGTGATGCGGCACTGGTTCAGAAGATGCGAGCTCGTCTGGAGCAGCGGGAGGCCGCTTCGGCTATTGCCAAGCACGGAGAGGTGGATGATCCAGAGATAGCCGCGGCCCTTGTTGGCCTCGGCATCACCCTCGAGACCCTCCCAATCGTTCACCTGGTCCCTCTCATTGCCGTCGCCTGGGCTGATGGTGAGATGCAGACCCTCGAGCGGGATCTTCTCCGCAAAGCTGCTGCGTCACGCGGTCTCGATGGTGCAGCGATGGAGTTGTTCAAGTCGATGTTGAAGAAAGCGCCGAGTACTGAGCTTCTGGACGCCTCAATCGACTACATCAAGCATGTGCTCGCCGCGCTCCCCGCGGATCAGGCTGAGCGGGCCCACGCTGACTTCAAGAACCTGAGCTGGCGGATAGCGGATGCTAGCGGCGGCTTCCTGGGGTGGATCGGCAGGGTGGAGCAGGAGGAGCGGGAGATTCTTCAGGAGCTCAGCGATCGCCTGGTAGCCATTCAGCCCGAGTCGGCGGCGAAGATCCTCGAGGCGCCCTGAGTTGTAGGGGAACGCCTGATCACTGCACCTTGATCGTTGCCGTCGAAGAATAAAAGACCCGTCCAGGAACCATCTTTCCGCGCAGCTCGTGGTGGTCGAGGTTCTCCTCGCTGATGCGCCACTTGCTCGCCTCCAGCTCGAGCGTTAGGGGACCAGAGGACTGGGCGGGAACATGCAACTCGTAGGTACGCCTCTCGCGTGGCTTCAGGCGGTTGTCACTGATCTTGCGAGGCTGAGGAGACCACTCCCACACCGCGCCGATTCGCTCGGACCGTTCGGCGATGGTGCTCCCTTGTGGGTCCTTGACTCTCGCCGTCACGAGCAGGAAGCGCTCCGGATCTCCGGTGGGAAGAAGGTGCCCGGCTCGTTCGTTGTAAACGTTAAACTGAAGCGTGATAGCGGCACTTGCTAGCAGTTTGTTTGGCAGGCCGACCCAGTCCACATTGAGCCCGTCTGGGTAGTGCTGCCGGATCGCGGCGATCTCGGCCTCGAAGCGCTCCTGTTTGGGAATCATCGATCCTCCAAACCAGTGCCTTCGAGTTGCTCTGGAGCGGCCACCCACGACCAGAGGTCGTTGGATCTCGGGCATGTGACAGCGCTGACAGGTGAAGCCTTCCTTCGCATAGGGACCACTATCGAATTCGCTACCCGTGTCGAAGACGCACGCAAGCGAGATTTCCTCGAACCAGGCCTTGGCCTGGTGACAGTCAGTGCACACCTTGTTGCTCAGCAGGTGCTCAGACTTTTTCACCGGATGGGGAGCCACGGAGTCCCCGAAGGGGCCGAGCACCACCCCGTCGCGTACGTGACAACTTGCGCAGGTGATGGCGTCGTCTTCGAGTTGCGGCTGGAAGTACGGGTTGGCTTCGTAGATGGGTCGGTCGAGCGCATCATCCACCAGGCCGGTGACCAGCTGTGGCTGCTGGCTTCTCAGCGGCGTGTGACAGTTGCGGCACATCCAGCTCACATCCGAGTTATTGGAGCGTGGCTTGTGCAGCTCAGCTTGGAACTGCGTGTCATCTTTCCAGGCCCTCGCGTGGGTCGAGACGCGCCACTCCTCATAGATCTCGGTGTGGCATGTTCCGCAGGTAGCGGCACGTAGATCAGGGAGACCAGCGGGTACAGCGCCCGCATCGACCGGCCGCAGGTAGCGTGCTTGAGTTGCTGAGAAATCAATCGCTCGCTGTAAGACATCGGCCGCTAGATCGGGTGGGGGTGCCGAGGATTTGGACACGAGCGCCGCCGAATCGTCTGCTTCTTCGCCCATTCCAGGGGTGTCCGTGCATGAGCCAAATGCCATGGCGCTGACCATCAGTAGGGCGATGCTTCGGATCATGAGGAGAGCCTAGACTACTTCTCGCGCTTCTCGGAGGCCCGTGAAGGGAGAGCGGCGGTCGAGTAGTCTCATTGGGTGTTTGACGCTCACGCCCACCTCGATGTGTCGCCTCCATCCGGTCGTCCCGAGGGAGTCGGTGGTTGGGTTGTCCCCGGCGTAGACGCTGGTCGAGATGCGAATACCCTGCAGCTCTCCGGTTCCGATCCACGTCTCTATGCTGCCGCCGGGCTGCACCCCTGGTATCTGCCCCCTGCCGAGTGTCTTGGTGAGGAGCTGGCTTCTCTGCAGGCCCGTGTCGATGCGGGTGGCATCGTAGCCATTGGCGAGACGGGCCTCGACAAGGGGCGCCGCGCTGGCCCTCGTAACGTGCAGCGTATGGCCTTCCGAGCTCAACTTGAGATGGCCTCCCGTGCAGGCCTTCCCTTGATCTTGCACGTGGTGCGCAGCCACGGGGCCTGTCTTGAGGAAGTGGGAAGGTTCGATGGTCAGCTCTCCGGGATGGTCCATGACTTTCAGGGCCCCATCGAGATGATTACGCCCTGGCTCACTGCTGGCTTCATGCTCTCGATATCGCCGAGAGCGCTGGGTAAAGAGGAAGTGATTCGCTCGATTCCAGCTCGATCCTTGCTGCTGGAGACTGACGATGAGGGGTGGCAGCAGCTGCCCAAGCTGTGCGAGGTGCTTGCACGAATTCGGGGCGTCGAGGTCGGGGAGCTGGCCCGACAGACGGACCTCAACGCGCGGGCGCTGTTCGGGCTATCCCTCGACTCTTGACGCAAAAAAACTCGACAATTGCAGCGGGATCGCCACAATCCCCTGCCATGAACACGGCACAGCCAGCACAGACACAGGCAGGCGTCCTCAGCGACTCGCCGGCGCGCAAGGGCAAGGCCGAGACGCCTCTTCCAGATGATCTGGATGTCGACGAGACCCTGCCGCGTCATCAGCGCCGCTTCGATCGTACCGCTCGCCTCCTCGGAGATCGGGGGATGACCCGTCTACAGGACAGCCACGTCGTGGTCTTTGGTGTGGGGGGCGTCGGCTCCTTTGCCATCGAGAGCCTGGCGCGCAGCGGAGTCGGTCGCCTCACCCTCGTGGACTTCGATGAGATCTGCGTCACCAATTCCAATCGCCAGATCCACACACTCAAGGACACCTACGGGCGCAGCAAGGCCGAGGTGATGGCCGAGCGGTGCCGGCTCATTAATCCGCGCATTGCGGTCACCACCGAAGAGGCCTTCTACGAGAAGTCCACCAGTGCTCGGCTCCTTCCAGAAGGGCAGAACCCGGACTTCGTCGTGGACGCCATCGACAACATCACCGCCAAGTGTCACCTACTGGATACCTTGCGTCGTCGCGGCATCCCGGTGGTGACCAGTATGGGTGCGGCCGCCAAGATGGATCCCACCCAGATCCGAGTCGCCGACATCAAGGACACCTACAACGATCCCTTCGCTCGTGACATTCGTGCGATTCTGCGTCGCCAGTACGGTTGGGATCTGAGCGCTGCGGCGGGGGTCCCAGCGGTGTTCTCCATTGAGCGCCCTCATGCACCTACTGCTCTGTACTACGACCAGGCCACCGGTGGTTTTCAGTGCGTCTGTCCTCCTAAAGAGGAGCGGGGGCACAGCTGTGATGACCGCGTGCAGGTAGAGGGCTCCCTTGGCTTTGTGACCGGGGCCTTTGGACTCGCCTGCGCCGCTGTGGTGGTCAACCGTCTTGTCGGACGCGACGTTAAGTTCGTCGGACTTCCCTGAGGAGGCTCTCGTGGCACTGGACATCACTTGCTTTACCGTCGGCATGTTCGGCGTGAACACCTACTTGATCACCGATCAGGCGACAGGCCACTCGGCGATCATCGACACTGGCGAGTCCGATGAGCTGGTGCGCCGCCTGCAGGCTATTGAGCCCGCTCCAGACATTCAGATGATCCTGCTGACCCACGGCCACCTTGATCACGCCGGCGCTCTGTCCTTGCTGCAAGAGGTCTGGGACGTTCCTACCTGGATGGATGCCAACGAGTATCCACTGTTCAACACGTTGCCATTCCAGGCCACGTCCTTTGGAATGCCACACATCACCTGTGAACTTGGTCGCATCGACAATCACATCGAAGAGGGCGGCTCAGTGCAGTTGGGTGAGACCACGCTTCGGTTCATCAGCACCCCAGGGCACACACCAGGGATGGGCTGCTGGTACGACGATGAGAACATTTTTGTTGGCGACACCCTCTTTGCTGGGAGCATCGGTCGCACTGATTTTCCGCTCAGTGAGCCGCCGTTGATGGTCGATAGCTTGCGTCGTCTCATGAACCTGCCCGGTCACCTGCGCTCTCACTCAGGGCACGGCCCGGTCACCACGCTGGACCACGAGCTACGCACCAACCCCTTCCTTGGCTATCTGCGCCGGGAAAGAGGTATCGCCGGCGCCCCCGGATTCTCGTGGACGGCCGGCACCTGAGGGCTCGGCTCGCTTGCAAAGGCATCGACTACATCCAGGTACGGTCGACCCACTTTTTCGAACATGCGCTCTCCCATGCCCTTGAGAG
>CAZEIY010000196.1:0-3634 GCA_964512375.1 uncultured Rickettsiales bacterium
TGGCAGCGGCCTTCTCAGCAGCGGCGCGCTCTTTAGCAGCGGCCTTCTCGGCAGCGGCAAGTCGAGCAACTTCCTTCGGATCGGGAGCTGCCGGCGGAGCCTCTCCGACCGAGATCTCCTCCTCCATCGCCCCAAGATCGATCTCGATCTCTTCGCTCTCTAGGATGATGTCTTCTTCGTCGTCGATCTCGACGTTTGCAATTCCAGCCAACTCGGCTGCGTAGCTGTCGATATTGAAGCCGACGTTGACAGTGCGGACTTCCTCGATCTGGCGGAGCAAAGCCTCGCGGGCCCCCTCGACCTGAGCGTCGACCTCAGCTTTCGCTTCAGCCAGTTCGCTCTTGCCTTCAAGCACTTCTCCGAGGCGCTCGCTGAGACTGGTCTCGAGCACTTTCAGGGAGTCAGTGAGGTGGCGCTTCACATATTCCAGAAGCCGGTGCTCCTGAGTGGCTAATTGAATCTCGACCTGCCGCTCCACCTCGTCGCGGATTGATGAACCGGGGGCGACTCCCAGACTGGCCAGGGTCTCCTTTACGGCGAGCTCAACGCGGTGGCCTACGATCGCCTCGACCTCGTCGCGAGAGAGTTGATCCGTTGCTACGGCAACGGCAACGGCTTCGGTCATCGCCGGAGCGGGAGCTACTACTACCGCGGCTACTGGCTGCTCGATGATTGCAGACCTCTGGTAGCCCAGAGACTGGAAGTTCGTGCCTTGTGCACGAAGAGAGGCACGCTCCTGGACGGTCAGAAAAGGGGCTGCTGCATCGCTGATTTCAGAGATGGCTGTCCCGCACCAGGCGAGAATATCTGCGCAGGCCGCGAGAGTTCGATCGGACTCAATGTGATCTGGGGCACCCCCGCCAAAGCCAGGCGGAGGAACAGTGCCCTTCTTATCGCCCCCGGCCTTGGCCGACGGCTGGTCGCTGCGCTTCCTCCAGAGCATTTCTGGCTACTCCTTTGTGCCCGCCAGACCTTTCATTTCCTGGTCCAAGCCGGCGATCTTCGCCATGTACTCCTCGCGGACCTTCCGCATCCGGTCCACTCCCTCTTCGAGGACAGCGACTCGGCTAGCCAACTTCTTGTTCTCCGCATCGTTCTTCTCAAGGTCGCTCTCGAGAGACCTGATGCGGGTGCTAGCTTCGTCATTGGATTTGATCTTGTCGGAGATCTCCCAGTCAAGGCGCTGGAGTTCCTTCTCCTTGTCGTACTTATCTTGTTGACGCTTGTCTCGCTCTTCGGTGCTCGCCTTGAGCCGCGTATTGAGCGTGCCGAGCTCCTTCTCGAGGGATTTCACCTCGTCTTCGTAGCCTGCATACTGTGAGGTGTGACGCTGCACTTCCAACTCGATCTGCGCGATCTTGTGCGTGGTGCGCTGGGTCTCATTGAGCGTTTTTGTGAGGAACTCCATCTTCTCAGCGAGAATCTTCGAGAGCTCGTCATTGATTTCGCTCAATCGCGCGTCGCTTTGAGCTACTTCCGCTTTGGACATATCCAGCCCCTCTGGCAGTTGAAGGATTCGTGCGTGCCGGAATGTCGGCCTCTAAAGTTAGACAGACTCGCATCCAGTCGGTGCGAGAGAGCTAACATCAAACACGACGCTAACAGAGGCGTTGAAGCTCCGTCAACGTGGCCCCGTACGGGCTTATTTCAGGGTCTGAGACCAGCATTGATGAGCTTCCGACGAGTCCGATTCTTTGTTCCTCGAGTAGTTCGACACCAAATCAGGGCGAACTGGATGGTGCGACGGATTGCCTGCTCGTTGTTGGCGCTGTCCTTCGCAGCGGTCCCGCTGCCTCTCGCTGCGGAGGAGGCAGCATCGAATCAGGTCGGCGCGCTGGTCCTGCGTGGTAACCAGCTACTTCGTTCTGGCGAGGTAGACGAGGCTCTCGAGTTGCTGGACCAGGCGGTGACGACGCTTTCGTCTGGTGGGGATCGGCAATTGCTCCTCGCTGCGCGGGTTAACCGTGCCCATGCTCTGGCTCAGCTTGATCGCGTGCTGGAGGCAATGGCCGAGTTTGCAGCATCGATAGCCCTGGCTGACGTGCTCGCACCCGGTGCTGATCTGGCCGCCGCCGATCTTGGGATTGGAGTTCGACTCCAGCTCGCAGAGATGCTGGCGGAGCAGGGGCGCTCGGCTGATGCGCAGGCCGCTGCGTGGGACGCGCTGCAGGCGGCGGTTCGCCTGGAAACACTGACCTCTGTGGGCCCCGCCCTGCGCATGGTCCTCCTCCTGGGAGTTGCCGTTGATGACAGCGAAGTCGCTCTGTTGGGCTTGTTGGAGGCCGCCAACCAGGAGTTGATGGCTCTGGACGACTATCGGCTCGCGAATTCCCCTCCTCCAGAGCCAATCATTGTCGTCCTCGAGGACAGCGCGCGGGCCCTGGCCAGCAGGAAAGAGCTGACGTCTGCGCGGGATCTGTTCGAGTTGATCCTGATGCTCGATCTGGCTCGCGGAGCGCACTGGAGGTTGGTCAGCGATCTGAGCGATCTGAGCTGGGTGAGTCTGCAGCTGGATGATCTGCCGTATGCGCACTGGGCCTTGCAGTGGGCAGAAGCCGTGTACGAGGGCGATCGAGCCGCAGGGCTGTGGGCAAACTGGGCTTCATTGCAGGCGAGATCGGGAGATTTCGACGCCGCTGAGCACAGCTATCGAGCCGCCATCAAGAGGTCTCTTACGGAGGAGTCGCCCGCCCGATCCCTGGCCCTCAGTGCTCGCCTGGCGCGAGTGGTGGAGCAGGCTAACGGGAAGGAAGAGGAGACCCTCGTTCTTTCGCGAAGCGCAGCGCAGGCATACCGGAAAGCCGGTGATGAGATCTCTGCTCTTGCTGAGGAGCTGCGCGTGGCAGACCAGATGCTAGATCTGGGCAGGAAGGATGATGCAGCGGCCCTCTTGGCCGGAGTTATAGGGGGCCTTGAGGCAGGAGCGGGTCTGGCCGCAGATGAGCAGGTGTTTATGCACCTGGTGAATTCCCGCCTTGGTGAGCAGCGTGGCGAGATTTCGACTGCGCGTAGTGCGTTGAGAGCGGCCGGCACGCTCTTGTTCGACCTCGGGAAAGTTGATGAGTTGGCGGCGCTAGCCAGCTCGTTCGGGGACGTGGAGCTACGCAGAGGCAGATATGTTGAGGCTGGCGAGGCCTTCGACAACGCGAATCGCTTCGAGGGACAACTCGGTCTGGGCACTGAGGCATGGCACTCGCTCCTGGGCAAGGCGCGCCTTGCCCAGAGCAACTCAGACACTGGCGCTGCCCTCGTCCTTCTTGAGAGAGCTCGCAAGCGGGTCGATTGGCAGGCCGCGTTACCCGGGAGCACCCACGGTGACGAGCTCGGGTACGGCAAGTCGCGGCAGCTTCGGAGGGAGGGTGAGGATGTCTATCGTGAGTTGGTAGCGCTACACCTTTCGCTCGGCAATCGAAGCGCTCTTGTCGAGACGATCGCAGCTGCCAGAGAACTGCGGAGAGTCTCAGCACTCTCGGCTCCAGCGAGCCTGATCTGGCGCAGGCAGGATGCGGGGCAATCTCCCGACCAGGCTGTTGACGACCTTCGCATTCTACGCAGCGACATCGAGAACCTTCGCTCTCGCCTACGTGACGAGGCGATCCAGCCCAGCGGCGAGGACCCGGGGCAGACGATGACT
>CAZEIY010000196.1:3644-7776 GCA_964512375.1 uncultured Rickettsiales bacterium
AGAGATCCTTGAAGCCCTATCCTCCCTTGATCCGAATGCCCATGCCGCCCTCAGCGTCGCTCCTCCGAGCAGCGCGCAGATCCAGGGAGCTCTCGGTCCAGGAGAGGTGCTTCTTGTCAGCTACGATCTCGACGAGCAGACAATCCTTCTGGCGGTGTCGGCGCAGGAACAGCTCGTGTCCATGCTTCCTGCCCCTGAGTTGATCGAGGTTGAGTTGGATGCTCTGTGGAAGCAGTACGGTGGGAGAAGCGTCGGGCTTGTGGGTCGCCGTGCTCTGAAGGCTCATCTCGCGAGCCTCTCGGAGCGGATTCTGCAACCAGTCAGCACCCTACTCGAGACGGCTCAAACGATATTCTGGTCTCCTGACCCAGCGCTTCGCTCGTTGCCATTGGCAGCACTTCCTTTGGACCAGTTCGCCCTCTCGGAACGTGCTGAGATCGTCGGTGTGGAGTCGCTACGTGCGCTACTTCGGCAGAGTGGTCAGGGTCGTGACGTGAACCTCTCGAGCCTGAGGATTCTTGCCGATCCAGCACAGCCCACCAGTTCTTCCTTCTCGGATCTGGGTAGCCTTCGTCGGCAACTCCGTGGCCTTCGGCGGGGTGAGCCCGCTGTACTGCTGGAGGCGCCTCAGGATTCGGGAACCGCACTTCTGGTTCTACCTCCCCGGCTGTCGGCAGAGCACCGATCCTTCTCCCTTTCGATGGCTCATGGGCCCTCTCTCGCTTCTCTGCGCAGCGCGGAGCGCGGCGACCGCTTTCTGCGGGTGTTAGCCGACAAGTTGGAGAAGGGTGATCCTCTGAGCCAGGCCATGAAGGGAGCGCAGACTGCGGCGCGAAGGAAGAGGAGCGATCCGCTCGGTTGGGCAGCGCTGATGCTCTGGCTCGATTGAGGCGAGCGGACCGAGCTAGAGGTCGCGGCGCTCTTCGAGTGCGCGTTGAAGGGTCGACGCGTCGGTGTACTCAAGCTCGGAGCCGACGCTGACCCCGCGAGCAATCCGTGACACTCGGACTCCCAACGGCTTGATCAGGCGACTCAGGTACAGCGCAGTAGCATCTCCCCCGACGGTCGCGTTGGTGGCGAGGATGATCTCTTCGACGTTGTCTTCGATGCGAGCCAGTAGTTCTGAGATTCTGAGTTGCTCGGGTCCGATGCCATCCAGCGGCGAGAGAGCTCCCTCCAGGACGTGATAGCCTCCGCGGAATTCGCCGGCCCGGTGCAGCGCCTGCAGGTCCTGGATGCGCTCGACCACGCAGATGATGCTCCCGTCACGTCGGGGGTCGCTACATATTGAGCAGGGATCAGCGGCGCTGACGTTGCAACAGACAGAGCAGCGACCCACTTGCTCGTCGACGGCGAGCAGAGCCTCAGCCAGGTCGCGGGCGATGGTTTCATCCCGAACCACGTGATAGGCGAGGCGGGTGGCAGATCGACTTCCGATCCCCGGTAGACGGCTGAGGTGATGAATCAGCTGGGCGAGAGGATCAGCAATTGCGTCCGCCATGGCGTGATCGATCTCAGGATTTTCCGCCGAACAGGCCGGCGAGATTGCTCAAGTCCAGGCCGCCGGTGAGGGTGCCGAGCTCAGATTCGACCATGTCCTGAGCCCTTCGAAGAGAGTCGTTTACGGCAGCGACGACGAGATCTTCGAGCATCTCGACATCGCGCCGATCTACTGCGACGGGATCGATGCGAACGGACTGAATCCGTCCCGACCCGTTTGCTGTGACGGTGACGATTCCGCCGCCAGAACTGCCCTCGACAGTCTTCTCTCCTACCCGCTCCTGCATTTCGCTCATGCGGCCCTGCACGGCCCGGGCCTGGTTCATGACCTGGCCCAGGATGTCTCCGATCTCTGGCTTGTCACTGGACATCGCTTATCTCCTTGAGTTCGGGCACCCGAACGACATCAATCACTGTGCCTGGGAACGTATCGAGGCTCCGGGATACAGCAGGATGCTGCCTCGACGCCTCGTCGAGGCGCTTCCGATGCTCACTGCGGATCCGTTCGAGTTCTTCGGACAGGCTTCCGGCTCGTCTACCCGCCTCGTCGAGAGTGAAGCGGAGTTCGATACCGACCCCAAAATGCTGTTCGGCTTGTTCCATGAACCCATCTTCAGTGACGAGTCGTTCAGCTTGTTGGAGGGTGGGTTCCGAGTCGAAGCCGAGCTCGAGGGTTCTGTCCTCGCAGGACAGAAGGCCGCTCGTTGCGAGGAGAGCCTGTAGGGGAGAGAGTCGCTCATTGCCCTCGAGACTGTGGATGAAGCGGCGCCATCCCCTCGCGTCACAGAGCGCATCCTTTGCGCCGTTTTCGGAGGCTGGGGGCGGAGTGAGTGGTGGGGCTGTAGTGGTGTTGTCCTCGCTGACCTCGGCTGCAACCGGAGCAGCAGCGTCTGCGTGCGGGGGAGGCTGGACTGGAGCCGCAATGCTTGAGTCTGTCACCGGGACGGGGTCAGGAGCAGCCGTGGGAGGCGTAGGAGTAGTCCCTCGTCGATAGCTGAACAAGCTGTCCAGGACATCCCCGTTGGCCGGCTCAGGCTTGCTGGGGCTGGGCAGCGTTGGTGCGACGGGGCTCGCAGACGCGGCAGCCACTGGTGTGGTCTCTGGGACCGTAGCTCGCTCGTTGCCTTCGGTCTTCGGTGCGTCGCTGCCTTGGACCTGGGGTGCCGGATGCGAATCGCTATCCGCACTCGATTCACGAGCGTGAATGGGTGGCTGCTCCGGGGCGCTGCGATAGCTGGAATTGCTGGGGGTGCCTCGCGCTTGCGGCGTGCGATTGTCGCGCGATGGACCGGAGGTGCCGCTTCCTCCGCCCGCTCCTCCGCGTCGCAGTCGTCGCTCGAGCGCCTCAAGCCTGCTGAGGAGAGCCGCCACTGGGACCAGGGGGCGAACCGATGCCATCTTCACGGCAGCCATTTCTAGCAGCAGCATGGGTTGCTCGGAGCGTGCGATGGAGTCCACTGCGGAGGCGAGAATGTCGAACTGTTGGCTCAGCAGTGAAGCATCGCGGTCTTTGGCGAGCACGCCCAGGCGGGTGATCTCGTCGTCGGGTAGATCGAGGAGCTTGCTAGCATCGGGTACCTGCACAACCAGGGCGACATTGCGCACTGCTTCGAGCAACTGATTGGCGAAGGTGCGCACGTCATAGCCGTAGACGGCGACCTTGCTGAGCGTACTCAGGGCTCCGGCTGGATCTGCTGACAGAGTGCTCTCGAGGATGCCGTAGAGGATGGATCGGTCAATAAAGCCGAGGATCTCTGCGACTTCCTTTTCGCTGACGGACTCACCAGAGAAGGAGAGGACCTGGTCCAGGAGCGACTGCGCATCTCGCATGGAGCCACCACCCTCGCGGGAGATGACCTTGAGGGACGCATCCGGAACCTGAACACCTTCCTGCTCAGCTACGAACTTGAGGCGCTCGTAGATGGTGCGTACCGGGATCATCTTGAAGTCGAAGCGCTGGCAGCGAGACACGACGGTGTCGAGGAGCTGCTGGGGATCGGTGGTGGCGAGGATAAAGATGACGTGCGCTGGAGGCTCCTCGAGGGTCTTGAGCAGGGCGTTGAAGCCCTGCTTGGTCACCATATGGACCTCGTCGATGATGTA
Source organism: uncultured Rickettsiales bacterium (assembly GCA_964512375.1). Lineage (GTDB taxonomy): Bacteria > Myxococcota_A > UBA796 > UBA9615 > UBA9615 > UBA6601. The sequence continues at coordinate 7,248 of CAZEIY010000196.1, forward strand.
GACCTTGTAGCGGCCCCGCTGTGGTGTGTACTGCACCTTCTCGACCAGATCGCGGATGTTGTCGACGCTGTTGTGAGAAGCGGCATCGATCTCAAGCAGGTCTGGGAAGCTGCCCGCGAGCATCTCGGTGCAGGCGGAGCACTCGTTACATGGGTTCTCGGCAGGTCCCTGCTCGCAGTTCAACGCTCGCGCCAGGATGCGCGCGGCCGATGTCTTGCCGACGCCTCGCGCTCCCGTCAGCAGGAAGGCGTGGTGCACCCTTCCGAGTCGGATGGCGTTTTGCAGAGTGCGGGTGACGTGAGTCTGCCCTGAGATTTCTTCGAAGCGGCGGGGACGCCACTTTCTAGCTATGGCCTGGTGTGTCATGGGCTGGGGATTCTAGAGGATCCGCGAGGGGGAATAGCATCAAATTAAGCGAAAAATGCCCCTACCTGGGCAGGAGAGACAGCCGGACTTACTGAACACCCCGGAATTACGGCTACCGTTGCTCCCTTCCGGGCCTGGCGGAGTTCACCGCTACCGGCCATCC
>CAZEIY010000197.1:0-7763 GCA_964512375.1 uncultured Rickettsiales bacterium
CAGGCGGTGGTGGTGACGACGACGATGGTGGCGGCGCAGTGCCAGGCGACGACGACGATGGCAACCCTCCCGGTGACGACGACGACGGCGGTGGCGGTGGTGACGACGACGATGATGACGACACGACGCCTGAAGTGGTCTACCCCGATCCCACCACTCTCTCAGGAAGCACCGTCTCAAGTAGCCTGCCCGACGAAGCCATTGTCGTAACCAGCAACTCGGCTGACCTCAGCAACGGTCCATGGGGCTACAGCGTCCTGGATGGCTTCGGCGCCTTCACCATCACCGTAGCCAATTCCCATGGCGAGACGGGACTGATGGCGTACCACGACACGGATGGAAACGGCCTGTTTGAGCCTAGCGACACCCTGGGAGTGGCGAGCGGGAATCCCTACGAGTTGGGGGTTGGCGACATCACCGGCATCAACATTGAGATCCCCGCCAGCACTCCGGTTGTGCCACCCGCACCGGCATCCTTCAGCCCGATCGTAGGCCAGGTGAATTTTGGCGCCTACAACCCCTCGGGAGACATCCTCGTCTTTGCCAGCTACCAGACCACTGGTGGCGCTCCCTACAGCGGCATCGTGATGAACAGTCCCGGCAATTTCGGACTCGTCTGCCCCAGCGACGCCGTGGATGTACTGGTGTGGGCTGTCTTCGATGCCGATGGCGACGGCAGCTATGACATCAATGTGGACCCCTTCGACTCGTACGGACCGGTCGATGCCAACAGCGGCCAACTGGGCAACGTTGTCCTCGATCTGGGTGGGGGTGCTTCCCAGGGAACGGTCAGCGGACTCGTGAGCTATACCGGCCCCGTCACATCGGACGACGTGCTCTATATTTCGATTTCATCGGAGCCGCCAGAGCCCACAACACAGCCCGAGCTCAGCATCGTCGTGTCAAACCCGAATTTTCCTATCATGTACACCTTCTCTGAGATCGATAGCGGCACCTGGTGGGTGTCTGGCTACATGGACCTGGGCGGTGACAGCCCACCCTCCCTGACACCTGGTGGCGGCGCAGAAGACATCATCGGCTCCACGGGAGTGATCCACGTCTCGCCCGGCGAGAACGACACCAGCAACAACTTCGGCCTTAGCAACTAACTATTAGGCTCCTTGCACACTCCTTATCGCCCTCTCGTGAGGAAAGGTTGACCATGCGCCCCGCTCGTATTCTCTCTGCACCAGACACCGTCATCTCTCAACGAGCACTGCTCGTGTTGGTAGCGCTGCTCCTCGGCGCCTGCTCGGACAATGTCAGTGATGAGGTGATCGACGACATCGTCGACAACATCGCCGATGACGACGACTTCGTAGCTGTTGGGCCTAGCCACATCTCAGGTCGGGTCGTAGCAGTAGACCGCATATCGGGTATCGAACTCTCCGAGGAGGACTACACTGCTCGAGCGCGAAATATCATCGTCTACGTGCTCGAAGACCCCACTGATCTGTCGAATGTCATTGGCAAGATGACCCTCGACGGCCCTGGTGAGTGGCGCATCGAGGACATCGAGCACGACGGACCGATCTTCGCCATCGCCGTCGTCATGCAGCGTTGGGATGTAATCGTAGGCAGCAGCGACATCACCCGCTATCACCCATTCAACCCCATCCACCTGAGCGGCGGTGAAATGACCGACGTCGATATCACAGTCGATATTCCACAGGGTTGGACAGGAGGCGACGGCAGCGGTGGTACCGATCACAGCGGCACCAATTCCAGCCACTTCCTTGGAACCGTGGTCAGCAGCACACTGGCTGATCAGCAGATCATCGTGACCTGCAACGGAGAGGGCTTCAGCTCGGGGCCCTGGCACAGTAAGATGCTCGACGGCTTCGGCCCCTTCGATCTGGCCTGTGGTGACCACCATGGCACGAGCACTTCATTGCTCGCCTACCACGATACAGACGGAAACGGGCTGTTCGAGCCGAGCGACGCGGTCGGACCGGCCAACGGAAACCCCTATGTCCTCGGGCTCGACTCGCCTACGGCGGGAATTACTATTGAGTTGCCCTCGGCAACCAGCGTGCCTATCCCTGCGCCGCCCCCCTACCAGCCGATCATTGGAGAAGTGCTCTTCGGTGACTTCAACCCATCCGGTGACATCCTTGTGTTCGCCAGCCACGCAACCCCTGACGGCCCCATCTTCAGTGGCATCGTGATGGATGCTCCCGGCGCATTCGGCCTGGTAGCGCCCTCGGGGTCCCCTTCGGTGATGGTCTGGGCTGTCTTCGATGCCGAAGGTGACGGCGAGTACGACATCTCCCTCGACCCCTTCGATTCAGTTGGCCCGTCGAACATGAATGACGGCGAGTTGGCCCAGGTTCAGTTGGATCTCGGCGGTTCCTCAGACCCTCAGCTTGGCTCCGTTAGCGGACTTGTGCTTCACAATGGGCCTGTAGGTCCTGATGACATACTCTACATCGCTCTTGCCAGCGAAGCGCCGACACCGAGCTCCTCTCCCGACTTGAGCATCGTCGTCTCCAATCCCAGCTTCCCTGTCCAGTACAACTTCACGGACATAGAAACCGGCACCTGGTGGGTTACCGGATACCTGGATGTCGGGGGAGATTCGCCGCCCGCTACGAATCCAGGCGGTGCGGCTGAAGATCGCATCGGCATGTCCGACGTGATCCTGGTGGCTCCTGGCGAGGATGACGAGGGAAACAACTTCACCCTCGAGAACTAGCTCACATCCTGCACCGACTGGCCAAAAGAAGAAGACCGTCGACCGGCCATTGACAAGCTATCAGGAACCCGGACCATAGGAGGGCACCCTGGTTCGCGAACCGCAGGCACATGAGTTCAATCGACAGCACTGATCTTCTAAGCGCCAAATCCCTTGCGGACCTGCGTGCAGCCGCAGCAGAACTTGAGCTCGGGCCACTTGGAGAAGAACCGCTCGAGCGCTGGACGGGCTCCACCAGCGCGAGCGAGCGCACCGTCGATCTCGTTCAACGACTCGCTGGCAAGGGGCTGTGCGGCACCATCGCAGACCTTGTGACCAGCGAGGATGTCCACAAGAAGCTGTTCCAGACTGGTGGTAGACGCGCTGAGAAGAACCTCGTGGAGGACCTCCAGGCCTGGCTGGCAGTTGCGCTCAATGACAATAAGGAGAGCCCGCCCAGCCCAGAGCTAGAGAGCGTCAGCCCCGGGATTCTCCATGTCGGAATGGATGAAGATGCCCTCAATTCGTGGGCTCGCACCAACCGTGTCGCTCGCTGGCTGAGTGAACCCGTACAGATTCTCGGGGAGCTTCTCGCTCGGCGCACCGACACCTGGCTGTGGCAGCACGACGCCGAGTCATACACGCTGGGAACCATCCTCGCGGCGCCAACGGCGGCCTCCGCCTATTGGCCTAAACGTGGTTCTGTTCCCAGAGCTGTGCAGGACACCGTCATTCAATTCCTGCTCAAGAAGTCTGGGCAGGTCCAGATGGGACAGAGCGAAGATGCACAACGCCTCCAGGCCCTCGACCGTCCTATCGGCAATCCAGCACTGCTCGACCTCTGGGAGCGCCTGCTGGAGTGCCGCGCTGAAATAGCCCACCACAGCCCGCCCCTGCCAGGCCACGAGCGTGGGCGTTCCTCTCTCCACTTCGAGATCAGCCCACCCCGGGTCATCTACATCGAGGAAGACTCGAAGTGGTGCAGTACCCGAGGAGAGTCGAGGGTCGAAATTGATCCAAAGGCAGAGCAGAGACCCTCAATAGTTCGCTGCACCTGTGAACAAGACGATGGGACGCGCTGCAGCCTGACCATATCGGCCCTCGATGCGCTGCTGGCGCAGTTCAACGACCTGAGCGCAGGCTCAATGGCCTCGCAGCTCTCCGATATTCTCGACCAACCCCACTGGTCCAGAGCGCTGGAAGACTTCGACCAGGTACTTCGTGCCGCACTTCCCAGCCAAGCAGCTAGCCCCCTCGACTACGAGCTCGGCTGGAGAGTCCGGAGAGGTGAAGACCAGCGGTTCACCCTTGAGCCCATCGAGGTCCGCGCGAGGCGCAGTGGCGGCGGGATAAAGACCCGCAAGGCCGACCTATCAGCGCTCCGTTCCACCGCCGGTCTCTGCACTCTTCCCATCGACTTTCAGGTAACCGAGCTCCTGTTGCCTGACCCCGAGCAGTCCCTTCGCCAACACCGAGGCATAACGGATACGGAAACTGTCCACAGGGCACTTGACCTGCTGGTCGGCCACCCTCGGATATTCACCGCAAGAAAGGGAGCGGACCGCGCCATCACTGTGCGCCGCAGCGAGCTTGCTCTTCACTGGAACAAGCTCGACGACGGGTCCATTACCATCCAGACCGCCATCGACAACGAGCCGGTCAAGCCAGAAAGACTGGCAGCAGCAGCTCGCGAGGGAGTCAGCGGCGGCTGCCTCGTGGAGTTGAATGATGTGGATGGCGTACTCACAGTGACGCCGATTCAGCCTGGCGTAGTCGGCATTCTCTCCGTCCTCGAGCAAAGAGGAAGCACCTTCGCTGTAGACGCTGGATCGGAGCTTCTCGGTCGCCTGCACGCATTCTCCAGGCTCCTACCCGTACTGCTCAGTGAGACCCTCCGAGGCATGGAGATGGCGACAGACAGCAGGCCGATGATCAACCTGAAGATCCTCCCAGAGGGTGACCTGGACATCAGTATCCGCGTGCAGCCAATGGCCGGAGTGGAGAGCTGGTTCCCGGGCCGGGGGCCCAGGGAACTGTACGGTGAGTCCATCACTGGTCGCGTGTTCTGCCGACGGGACTTCGCAGCAGAGGAGCGGTTCGCCCAGGAAGTACTCGATCTGCTCCCCCCTGTCGACCCTCTGGACCGGGGACCGTACGACCGGGTTCTCCACGACCCTGACATCTCCCTTGACTTCATCGAGGCACTGCAAGAGCAGGCTTCCTCGGTCAAAGTGATGTGGCCTGAGTATGGCCGTCGCGAGATACGGCGAGCTCGAGACGCAGCGAACTTGAAGCTTGAGATCTCGGGGATGGACCATTGGCTGGGGATCGACGGCATGCTCGAGGTCGACACTCTGAAGGTCCCGGCCCAGGATTTGTTCGAGTCACTCTGGGCAGGTCGCCGCTTCGTTAAGGTCGGAACGAGTGGATGGATACGCATCGAAGACGAACTGATCGAACAGCTGAGTGCGCTATCCCGCTGCATCACAGACCGCAAGGAAGGGCTCTACCTCTCGACCCTTCAGAGCCTTGAACTGGTGCGCCTTGAGGAGGCCGGACTCAAGCTCGACGCCCCAGTACCCTGGCGATTGATGACGGAGCGAATCCACAACGCCCACAACATTGAAGTGGAGATACCCAGCAGTTTGGACGCTGAACTGCGTGGGTACCAGGAGGAAGGCTTCCGCTGGCTGGCCAGGCTCTCTACCTGGTCGCCTGGAGCCTGCCTGGCCGATGACATGGGCCTGGGAAAGACCGTCCAGACCCTCGCACTGCTCTCGAGAAGAGCAGGTGACGGGCCAGCGCTCGTAGTTGCTCCTACATCGGTGGGGTTCAACTGGCTCCGAGAGGCCGAGCGTTTCGCTCCTCATCTGCGTGCCCGCATGTACCGAGGCAGCGACCGAGCAAAGATCCTCGACGAGATCCAAGAAGCCGACCTCATCATCACCAGCTACGGACTGGTCGCTCGAGACGAAGAGAAGTTAAGCGAAGTCGAGTTCTCCGCAATCGTGCTCGATGAGGCCCAGGCAATCAAGAATCCCAACACGCGCAGGGCCCGCTCAGTCCTCTCACTGAAGTCGCCGTTCAAGATCGCCCTCACCGGCACCCCAATCGAGAACCGGATCGGCGACCTGTGGAGCATCTTCGCATCCATCACGCCCGGCCTGCTGGGAAGCCGTGAGCAGTTTCGCAAGCGCTTCCTTCTGCCGGGGCAGTCGAACCCATCGGCCGCTCAATCCACCAGAGAAGCCCTCGCCCGCAGCATTCGGCCATTCATCCTGCGCCGCACCAAAGAAGAGGTCGCGCTGGATCTTCCCGACCGCACCTCGATTCTCCTCCGAGTATCCCTGTCTCGCGCGGAGCGTCTTCTCTACAACGAGATGCGCAACGCAGCAGTCGCGGGTCTTCGCGGCCAACTCAACTCAGAAGACAGCGACGCTCGGCGTTTCCAGGTGCTCGCCGCGCTGACCCGGCTCCGGCAGCTAGCCTGCCACCCCCGACTCGTCGACCCCGCATCCACGCTCACCTCCTCCAAGCTGCTGATGCTTCGCGGACTGGTCGAGGAGTTGAGAAGCCAGGGGCACCGGGCCCTTGTCTTCAGCCAGTTCACAACCCACCTCGCACTTGCTCGCGAGATGTTGGATGAACAGGGCATAACCTACCGCTACCTCGACGGATCGCTATCCGAACCGCGCCGTCGCATGGAGGTGGATGCCTTCCAATCAGGCGAAGGGGACGTCTTTCTCATCTCCTTGCGTGCAGGCGGCACCGGGCTCAACCTCACTGGTGCCAGCTACGTCATCCACCTCGACCCCTGGTGGAATCCCGCCGTCGAGGACCAGGCCGCGGACCGGGCACACCGAATCGGCCAGAAAAATCCTGTCACGATCTATCGCCTCGTGGCCAAGGACACCATCGAAGAAGCGATTGTCTCGCTGCAAGATGAAAAGAGAGACCTGGTAGCCACGATGCTCAAGGGCACCAACAAGGCCAGCTCAATGCCCGTCGAGGAGCTCCTGGAGTTGCTCTCCGCGCAGCCACCCCTGGCGGTCGAGGACGAGGAACCGGAAGATCTCATGGGAGCCGAAGACACGGCTACCTGGTAGCCAGACGATCCGGCTTCAGCGGCGGCGTCGCCCCCTCTTCCTTCTCCCCACCAGCACAAACAGCGCCAGGCTCAGCAACACAAGGTCCGATCCCTCCTTCGCAACTGCACCCTGACTGCACCCACACTGAGGTCCATCTGGGGGACTCACCACCACTGGACCGGGATCAGAGTCGTCATCATCATCGGCACTGTCATCGTCATCATCGGCAGCGCTGTCATCATCATCATCATCATCGCCAGGGCTCGCTTCAAAGGGGTCGAGAACATTGATCACACCGTCACCATCCTCGTCACCTAGGCCATCGGGACCATCGAGGATGCCATCGCCGTCTGTGTCCTCGTCGAGGGGATCTGCTCCGACATCGACCTCTGTGCCGTCTTCCATGCCATCGCCGTCCGTGTCCACCGAGAGCGGATCGGTCCCGAGATCGAGGACTTCAACTCCATCATCCAGACCGTCTCCATCGGTATCCGCCAGATAGGCATTGGTTCCCAGGGCTGCTTCTTCTCCATTGCTCAACCCATCTTCATCGGCATCAGCGCTGGGTCCATCAGAGTCGTCCGGGTCGAGCCAATTGGGCGTGCCGTCCTCATCGACATCGCCGTCTCCCTCCTCGGCATCACTCCTCCCATCACCGTCGACGTCGAGGTCACGGAAGTTGAGAACACCATCGCCGTCAAGGTCGCCCGCGCCTTCCTCTGAGTCAGAGAATCCGTCGCCATCGGAGTCGAGATCGTAGGCGTCGATTGCGCCATCACCGTCGGTGTCCTCACTGCCCTCAATGACATCGTCAATGCCATCACCATCAGCATCTACGTCGACGTAGTCGGGCACCCCATCGCCATCGAAATCGCCGTCACCTTCCTCCTGGTCGGACAGCCCGTCATCGTCGCTATCTTCATCGAGGTGATTGGAGAGACCGTCCCCATCGACGTCCAGCAGCGTCAGTCCGGTGGCGGTCAGGTCACTGTACTGCACGT
>CAZEIY010000198.1:0-2149 GCA_964512375.1 uncultured Rickettsiales bacterium
GACGCAAGCGAGCGCCAACCCCAGGTCCTCTCGGATGCTGGGATGGGAACCAGATCGGGGTGTTGAAGTCCCGAGTGAGCGGAGGCCTCGCTCATCAGCAAGACCCGACTAGGGCAGCTGCTTGATCATGTCGCCGTAGGAATCAGGACGGCGGTCACGGTAGAACTGCCAGGTCTGGCGCACCTCTTCGATGAGGTCGAGATCGCAGTCGGCAACAACCAGCTCATCATCGGTCTCCGACCCCTCGGCCAGGAACTGTCCGCGGGGATCACAGATGTAGCTGGTTCCGTAGAAGTGACCGATGTTCCAGGGCGCTTCGGTACCAACTCGATTACTCGCCGCCATAAAGTAGCCATTCGCTACCGCGTGGGCAGGCTGCTCGAGTTTCCACAGGTACTGGGAGAGGCCGGCAACGGTCGCGCTGGGATTGAAGATGATCTCAGCGCCATTGAGGCCCAGAAGGCGCGCGCCCTCGGGGAAGTGCCGGTCGTAGCAGATGTACACACCGACCCGACCGTACTTGGTCTGGAAGGTGGGGTAGCCAAGGTTGCCCGGCTTGAAGAAGTACTTCTCCCAGAAACCCGACGTGTGCGGGATGTGGTTCTTGCGATACAAACCCACGGTTGAGCCATCGGCGTCGAGCACCACAGCAGAGTTGTAGTACACGCCAGCCATGGCGCGCTCGTAGATAGGCACGACCATCGCCATGTCGTACTTCTTGCAGTAGGGGCGGAGGCGCTCGACTGTGGGGCCATCAGCGGCCTCAGCGGCGGCGTACCAGCGCTTATCCTGACCCGGGCAGAAGTAAGGACCGTTAAAGATCTCCTGCAGGCCCAGAATCTGCACTCCCGCCTCGCCGGCCTTATCGATCCAGGGCAAGTGCTTCTGGAACATCGCCTCCTGGATTTCTGCGACGGGTAGAGACTCGTCGTTAAGCGGGTTCGATGTCTGGATGAGGCCAACCTTGACGATGCGAGGCATGACGGGCTCCTGTCTGGGTTCGATTTGGATCTACTCAACAGCGTCCCAGGACGCCGATAGGGGCGCCAAACTAGCCCGTTGCGGCCGATCTGGTCAATGGAATCAACCTGTCAGTAGAGGTTGCCGCCCCGAAAACCTCCGGTGTAGTCGATATAGACAGTCTTCCACTCACTGAAGAATTCAATCGCTGTGGGCCCCTGCTCGCGTGGCCCGATGCCCGTTTTCTTCATGCCCCCGAAGGGCAACTGCGCTTCCCCACCGATGGTGGGCGAGTTGACGTGCAACATGCCGGTCTCGATGTCCTCGACGTAGCGAAAGACCTTGGTGATGTCCTGGGTATAGAGGCTGGACGTCAGCCCAAACTCGACATTGTTCGCTACCGACATGGCCTGCTCGAAGTCATCGACTGCAATCACACAGAGCACGGGACCAAAGATCTCCTCTCGGGCGACCCTCATGTCCTCGGTGACCTCGGTCCAGACAGTCGGCTGGGTGAAGAGCCCGTGCGCCAGCTCACCATCGCTGGCACGACCTCCACCGCAGCGGATCTGCGCGCCCTCTCCCTTGCCGATTCCCAGATACTCGTGGACCTTGTCGAACTGATCCTGATCAACACTTGGTCCCATGGTGCTGGAGGGCTGCAGGCCATTTCCGGGCACCACCCTGGATGCATGCTCCAACAAGGCGTCCACAAACTGGTCGTGGACCCCGCGTTGAACGATGGCACGCGAAGTGGCCGTGCAGCGCTGGCCCGTAGAACCAAAGGCGCCCTTGGCTGTCGCCGCCACGGCCATACCCAGGTTGGCATCATCAAGCACAATAATTGGGTTCTTGCCGCCCAGTTCGCACTGAACCGGCTTGCCCAGCTGCGCACCACGCGCGTAAATCGCGTGACCGACCTCGGTGGAGCCGGTAAAGGAGATCGCGGCCACGTCCTTGTGATCAACCAATGCTGACCCTGCCGGCACGCCACGACCCTGCACCATGTTGAGCACCCCCTTGGGTACACCGGCATCTACGAAGGCCTGCACGACCAGCTCCGAAACCCAGGGCGTCTGCTCCGCGCCTTTTAGGACGATGGTGTTTCCAGTCACCAGAGCGGGGGCAATCTTCCAGGCAGGAATTGCCATCGGAAAATTCCAGGGCGTGATCAGCCCAACCACGCCGT
>CAZEIY010000198.1:2159-5067 GCA_964512375.1 uncultured Rickettsiales bacterium
GTGCGGAACGCGAACGGTGTAGGCAAAATTGTCCGACAGCTCGCTAGGAATGGTCTGGCCATTGAGCCTGCGCGCTTCACCCGCAATGAACTCCACAATATTGGCGCCCTTGCGCACCTCACCGCTGGCCTCGGCCAGAATCTTTCCCTCTTCACGGCAGAGGACTTCGCCGATCTGCGCGGCCCGCTCCTCAAAGAGAACCGCTGCCTTCGCCACTATCCGCCCACGCACTGGTGCAGGCGTGCGGCGCCAGGAATCAAACGCTGCCGATGCCGCCGCGACGGCGTCGTTTACGTCGGATTCGGTGGAATCGGTGGCGTAACCGATGATCTCGCGAGTATCGGCAGGATTCACGTCGGCAATGGGATCGTTGCCAGAGCCGGCAATCCATTCGCCATCGATGTAATTCAGAAACTGTCTGTCACTCATCAGGGGACCTCCAAGGGCGGCGAGTATATTATCCTTTAGCGCACCTCGCTAAGTAGGATGCCTCGACCAGTTCAAAAGCTGAGCGATTCACCCCAATAGGAAACGACATGACCGACCTCTCGATCAACGTCAACGGCAAGCAGTTTGCCAACCCCTTCGTGATTGGCTCCGGTCCTCCGGGAACCAACTACCGCACCATTGCCAAGTCCTTCGCCTGTGGCTGGGGCGGGGTGGTAGCCAAGACCGTAGCCCTCGACGACACCCCCGTGTGCAACGTCGCCCCTCGCTACGGAAAGTGGCGAATGAAGGCCTGGGAACAGCGCAAGGGCAACGCGAATGTCATCGGCTTCCAGAACATCGAACTGATCAGTGACCGTGGCCTGACTGACTGGATTCCCGACTTCAAGCGCGCCAAAGACGAGTATCCGGACGGCATCCTGATCGCCTCCCTAATGGAGAGCTATCACAAAGACCGCTGGCAGGAATTGGTGCAGCGCTGCGATGAAGCCGGAGTCGATGGCTTCGAGCTCAACTTTTCCTGCCCACACGGTCATCCCGAGACCAACATGGGCGCGGCCATGGGTCAAAATCCACCCATGGTCGAAGAGGTCACTCGCTGGTGCGTCGAGGCCACTGGCAAGCCGGTGTGGGCCAAGATGACCCCCAACATCACCGACATCACGATTCCTGCCCGCGCGGCAATTGCTGGCGGCGCCCATGGTGTCGCTGCCATCAATACGATCCTGTCGGTCATCGGCGTCAATCTCGACACCCTGCGTCCCATGCCGACAGTCGAGGGATACAGCACACCGGGCGGCTACAGCTACTACGCGGTCAAGCCCATCGCTCTTCGCATGGTGGCTGAGATGCTGCTGGATAATCCAGACCTCACGGTCTCAGGAATTGGTGGCGTCGGCGACGCAGACGATGCCATTGAGTTCCTACTGCTCGGAGCCAAGACAGTCCAGGTATGCACCGGCGTAATGCTTCAGGGACACGCAATGGTGCAGAAGCTCATCGACGGGACGGCGGAATTCATGGACCGCCACGGATTTAACTCAGTCGATGAGTTCATCGGAAAGTCACTGCCCTACTTCACCACCCACCACGACCTGGTGGCGCGCCAGATTGCCGCCAAAGCCGAAAAGGCTGGCCAGAAGAAGCGCGATCTGGAGTGGAACGAGAACATCTCGGAGCAAACGGACAACCTGACAACCAACTGAGTCAGCGACCCAGGAGTACAGCGCTCAGGGAGTCGGTCCTCCCTGGACCACGGCGAACTCGACTCGCTCGTTGGCAGCGCGTCCCGACTTGGTCCGGTTGGTCGTCTTTGGCTTCGTGCCGCCGTAGCCCTGCGAGAGCACCTTGGCGGCCGGCAGACCTTGAGCAACAAGGAAGGCTGCTACGGACTCAGCACGAGCCGTGCTTCGAGTTGCCAACTCATCCTTCTTGCCCCGGTTGGATGTGTGACCTTCCACCCGAACAATCATGTCTTGATAGGCAGACAGTTGCCCTGCCAACTCCTCAAGCATTGGATGGGAAGCAGCGAGAATTTCCGGGCTGACGAGATCAACGAACTGCACGGGAGCATCCAATTCGATGTAGCCATCCGCAATCTTCAGATGTCTCGGCACGACATCCGCACAGCCATCACCATCCTCGAAGCCGTTGAGAGTCTCAGCCTCCTCAGCGCACTGATCGTCTGCGTCGAGCACACCGTCCGCGTCATTGTCGGGATCGGGACAGCCGTCGCCATCCTCGAAGCCATCCAAGTCTTCGGACTCAGACGCGCACTGATCGTCTGCATCGAGCACGCCGTCCGCATCGTTGTCTGGTTCTGGGCAACCGTCCGTGTCCTCGAACTCATCATGATCTTCGAGCGCATAAGGACAGCGATCATCCGCTGCAGCGATACCATCTCCATCCGTATCCGCACCTGGGTCCATCTCTGCGTTGCTCACCAGCACCCCACGTACAGGGCAATCCTTGGACTCCTCGAGCACTCTAGAGCTGAGAGCCAGTCCAGCCGCCACGTGCTCGCGCGCACCGACTCGGTTGCCCTGATTCTTCTCGAGGACAGCAAACCGGTAGGAAGCGTGCGCCTGGGCATAGAGCTCCGGTGCACAGACCATGGCACCGAGAGAGCCTGCCGCATGCAGGTGCGAGCGGAGGGTGTCGATCTGCTCCCCGAGGTCTGGAGTGACCTCTCGAACCGCCTCTCGGCTGCTCGCACAACCAATCAGTAGGGCACCCGCTACAACGACCCAGAGCCTCCTCACGGCGCTGCCTCTCCATCAGTAGCAGGCGGCTGGTCTGCGGGGTCCCCGGTGGTTTCCCCTGTCGGCGACTCTGTGGCGGGCTCTTCGGCAACATCTAGCTCTCCAGCCGGTGCCGCCTCCTCTCCAGCCGGTGCCGCCTCCTCTTCAGCCGGTGCCGCCTCCTCTTCAGCCGGTGCCGCCTCCTCTTCAGCCGGTGCCGC
>CAZEIY010000198.1:5167-7746 GCA_964512375.1 uncultured Rickettsiales bacterium
CTCCTTCGCCAGTCTGAGAGCGTCGCGAGCCAACATCCGAGCGTCTTCGGCGAGCACGGTCGCTGTATCGTATGAAGAGTAGCCCTGCTCCTCTTTCGCCTTCTCAATTAGGCGGGAGCTCATCTCGGTGGGGTAGGGCGCGGTCTCTGCCGATCCCAGTGCGCGGGCTTCTCGAAGGGCTGTGTCAGCCTGAATCAGCACAATCGTAGAGCGCACCGGGCCACACGCTGCGAGCAATGTCGGCAACGCCACAACGAGGGTCAAGAGGCTGACACGAACAGCAAAAGACATCGAGCGCACTCCCAGCACGTTGAATCCTACCCGACACGCGACCTGTCGCGAGCGTGAGAGACAAAACCGTGATCGGCACAGCCTAGCTGGATCTTCCCGAGGCGAACATCCTCCAGCTCAAGCACTCTCGACGCCCCCCCCAAGGTGATGTGGGCCATTCAACAGCCTGCTAGGATGCTATCGCAGCCTCGGGAGTCTTTGATGCGCGCACTCTTTGTGATGGATCCACTGTCGACAATCCTGGTGGACCAGGACTCGTCGTATGCGCTGATGCTGGAATGGCAGCGGCGCGGGGGTGAGGTGTGGCATTGCGGACCGCTCGACCTCTGGGGACGAGATGGGCAGAGCTATGCGCTGGCATCCCGGCTGGAAGTCGGGCCCCGACCCGAAGTCGGCAGGGTGCTCGAGCAGATGGAGCTATCGCTTGCCGATTGCCAGGTCATCTTCAAACGCACCGATCCCCCCTTCGACATGCGCTACATCTTCTCTACCTACCTGCTCGATCAGAGCGGCCCGAAAACAGTGATCTGCAATCGGCCCGCTGGCCTGCGCGATGCCAACGAGAAAATGATCATTCTGCGTTTCCCCGATCTGATTCCGGCGACCCTGGTGACCCGAGATGTCGATCGCATCCGCGCGTTCCTGAGCGAACAGGGAGGTCGTGCAGTGATCAAGCCCTGGGACGGCAACGGCGGACGGGGAATTTTTGTACTCGAAGAGTCCGATCGCAATCTCGGCTCCCTGCTCGAGACCTCTACAGCAAGTGGACGCGATCACGTCATGCTTCAAGCCTACCTGCCCGAGATTGAGGACGGCGACAAGCGGATCATCCTGGTCAACGGCAAGCCAGAGGGCGCGTTCCTTCGAGTTCCACCAAAAAATGACCATCGCGGGAATATTCACGTGGGTGCCGTCGTCAAAGCTTGTGAAATGACCAAACGAGACCACCAGATCTGCGAACGACTGTCCCCATACCTTCGGGAAAATGGGCTCATCTTCACGGGAATTGATGTCATTGGAGGAAAGCTGACAGAGGTCAACGTCACTTCCCCCACCGGGATTCAAGAGTGCACTCGCCTGTACGGAACCCACATCGAGTCCCTGATCGTCGACGCAGCACTGGAAGCGGTGGAGGCATCCTGATGCCAACAAGCAGAGCAGCCTTCCTTGTATGTAGTCTTCTTCTCTTCTGCAGCCCGCTCCTGGCGCCTGGACAAGCGCAGGCTCGCTTCCAAGACCTGAGCGGCAAGGCCTTCAACGGCGAGAACCCCCTCGGTGTGCAGCGTGCAGAGTTTCGATTCGCCCAGGAAGGTATGGAGCTCATCTATCAGCGCCGATATCTCGAAGCGCTGCAGCTGTTCGAGGTGGCTGGAATTGAGTTTCCGGACTCAGCCCTGGGTCCCCTCGGTAGGAGTCTTGTCTACCAGTCGATGATGGTCGAAAACTACGACTACAGCTGGGACGCCCCCTATAAGAGCGAATACTCCGAGGCGAAGGAGCGACTTCGGATGGCACTGCGGAGTGGGAGGGACAAGAGCTGGGTCTACTTCATGTTCGCTGTCCACCTCGGTATCGACGCCATGTACGACGTTCGTCGCAGTGAATACGTGAGCGCGCTTAACAAAGCTTGGGATGCAATGGAGTACATCAAGAAGCTACACCGCAGGGAGCCCGGTTTTCACGACGCCAAGCTGGCCCTGGGTCTCTACAACTACTGGCGCACAGCGCTCACGGAACAGGTTTCCTACCTACCAAGATTTGGCGATCACCGCGAGGAAGGTCTGCAGCAGATGCGTGAAGCCCGCGAGCAGGGCTTCCTCTGCTCCGCACCCGCCTCTATTGCCCTGACCTACAGCTACATCGAGGGAAAGAAGTGGAAGGAAGCCAGCGACGAAGCGAAGTGGGCCCAAGCTCGTTTCCCCGACAACATCATCAACCAGATGACCCTCGCTCGGGTCTACCGCCGAATCAAGCAGTTCGACTCGGCGCTGGTCGAGTTCGAGCGGGTGCTCGAGATCGATCCACACAACAAGCGAGTGCACTTCCATATCGCTGAGACCTGGTACAAGAGCCGAAAGGACAACAGCCGTGCTGAGGCAGCCTACAAGCGCTACCTGTCAACCAATCCGCCCAGTGAGTTCCGCGCCCACACCTACTATCGTCTCGGCCTCCTGCAACGCCGGCTGCGTAATTATGAGTCAGCGATCGACTGGCTAAGAAAGGCAGTCACTGCATGGCCGCGCTTCAAGGCGGCCGGCAAGAGACTCAAGGAAGTGCGCGCAGAAATG
>CAZEIY010000199.1:0-7700 GCA_964512375.1 uncultured Rickettsiales bacterium
CGAGATGCTCGATTCCGCCTTTGATCGCATGATCGATGCTCAGATAGCAGCATCGGCCCAGGAATCGACCCCTGTTCGTACGAAGCGTATCCGTCGGCGGGTGTGCCAGGCGGTCCCAGATGTGCTGGCGGCAGCCGACGCTCGAATTGTGGTTGTGTACGGCGAAGCCTCGCCCTTTCGCCCAAGAGACCCTCAGCCTCGGACGCCGATTCGGCTCTCGGCGGCCACCCTCGACGGCGAGGCGGTGTTCGATCGCATGGTTCAAACCCGGAACGCTCTGAGTACCCATCAGGCGGCACACTTGGAGCTCGAGGTTCAGTGCCTCGACACTGCGCAGCCTCTCGACGAGGTCATGGGTGCGTTTCGGGCGTTCTGCGAAGGAGCCCCCGGTGGGGCACCCATCGTGCTGGTTTCCTGGGGGGTCTGGACCCATCGTTGGCTCCAGGCAACCATGGGCGATGTGCCGTGCATCTTGCTCAAAGGCGTCTGGGCAAACGTCAGTCGCGACCGGGTACCTGACCTCGAAGTGCTCGTGAGTGAGCTGGGCATTGCGATTTCAGGTTTGGCCCTGAGAGGTCGCGCCGGGCGTCGGCTCTCGCACACCTGTGCCATGACCCGGCACATCTTGAGTGGCGTGGCCAGTGCCTCTTGAAGTGACGGTCGAGCGTGTCGAGCGGGATCTGATCCTGGAGCTTCGCGCTCGCGTGCTCAGTGGCCCCGGGACACGGGTAGCGGCGCTCTCTGGAGATCTGTCTCCGACGACCCGGCACTGGGCAGCCCGGCTGGGCGATGCGGTGGTGGGCTGTGTCAGCGTGATGCGGCTGCGCGGCTGGGCGCTGCGGGGGATGGCGGTCTCAGAAGAACACCAGCGACAGGGGATCGGCGAGCGACTTCTGCAGGCCGTATACGCCGAGGTCGACGGGCCCATGTGGTGCAACGCCCGTCTCCAGGCGGTGTCCTTCTATTCGCACCTGGGTTGGGCCGCGGTCGGTCCGGTTTTCTGCATGGGGGACCAGATGCCCCACCAGCGCATGACCTGGACAAACATCGGTACGACTGTGGCCGACTAGAGTTAACAGCGCCCAAAGAATCTACGGCACAAGGGTCTGGGGGCTATGCGCCAGGGGCGGGCCATGACGGCTGGGGACGTTAAGTAGATAACCTCCCCAGCAACCGTACTCTCTTCGAACACCGTTACTAGAACCCTCTTTACATGCTCGATTGCTAGACTGGGTTCAAGAACGAGAACATTTGGGGCAGACACAGGTCCTTGGAGGACACATGAAAGCGAAACTCTGGATTGGGACGATCTTGAACTTCTTCTTGCTGGGGCCGGGCTATCTGCTCTTTACGCCTCGCAAGGTGCTGGGGGCATTCCTGACACTCGGCGCGGTCGGCGCAACCTATGTCGAGCAGGTCCTGCTCAAGGCGCTTCCCGATCAGCAACCGTTCCAGGTCATGTTCGTTGCCTTCTTCCTGCTTGCACTCGGCTGTGCGATCGACGGCCACCAGGAAATCAAGAAGGCGCTTGAGGAGTAGTCTGACGACCCGGCCGGTTCGCCATCTCTTTGTAGAGCACCTGGGGCCAAGAAGGGCTTCTGACCGGAGTTGCGCCAGTGGTTTGTTCGCAGGAGTATGGGGGCGGCAAAGAGCGACGGATCAGTAAGGGCTAAGGATGAGGTAGGCCTTGCCGGCATTACTGCCGCCGTCGTCGTTGCGATACGCGCCAATGAGCAGGTCATCTTTGCCATCGCCATCGACATCACCCGCAGACGCGACAGATGTGCCGCTCTCGTCCCCTGCGTTCTCACCGACAAAGGCGGCATCGGCAGCGCTCAAAGCAAAGGTGCCGCCAGAAGTGATGCTGGAACCCAAGGCTGGTTTTCACTGGAGAATTGGACCAGTCCTGAAACTTTTCCTGAACACCTCCTTGTCGGAGACTGGGTATACACCAGCTACTTGGCCAGTAGCTTGCCGGGGCCCAGAGCCCAGCCGCGTTTCCCGCCGAGATCTACACGACAGGCCCACTCCCCGCGATGCCAGTACATGGAACACTGGTCGCCAGGGCAGCCAAAGTGATGCTGCTCCCCGTCCTTGGAAGCAAACTCAGTGCAGTCCTGGGTCGCTGGCAGGCATCGTGAGCGGTAGCTGCTCCTGGAGAAGTGTTCGAGCAGGCTGGCTGGGCTCATTCCGACAACCACGGTCGCGCATGAGTCTCGCAGGGAGTGCATGCCCTCGTGACCCAAGGGGATCTTTGTCACACCCCATCCCATGAGACTGACCAATACAAGGCCAGCTGCGATCACCCCCCAAGAGAAGTGCGGCGCTCTCACATCCGGCGCGACAACGCCGGAGTAGTTGGCTTTAGTTTCCTCCAGGGCCCGTTCCATGATCTGACTTCTAGCCTGGTCCCCGAGCCTGCTCTCAGACTCCAGTGGGGCCGCGATGCGGGTGAGCCGGATCACTCTCTGCATGCGCTCGCCCACATGCAGGGTCTCCAGCAACTCCTGCCGCTTTTCGGAAGGGAGGTTGAGGTTGGCGGCGACCACGTCCGAGACGACTCTCGGGTTGTCGTTGGAGTCCAGGAACCCGGTGAGCCGCCACCCCGAGAGGATGCGGTTCGACTTGACGGCCTCATCCACCACCTGGCGCAGCTCCCTCGCCAGGGGCAAGAGCTCGATGTCATCCAGACCCTCGTCCTCTAGCAGCTCGACCCGCGCCCGCAGATAGGGCTCTTCCTGGACCAGCTCAAGCAGGCGAATCCGGCGCAAGCCCTTCACGATGACTGTGAGCCCGCCGTCAGCTGCCTCCACAGCAGATTCAATCTCAACGGCGACGCCGACCCGATGCAGGTCATTGATGTCAGGTTCGTCAACTTCAGAGTTGAGCTGAGTGAAGATTCCGAGGATCTGGTCACCATCTCGGCTCTCTGCAACGGCGCGCAGGCTCCGCGGGCGAGACGCATGAAGTGGATAGGACAGAACGGGAAAAACCACCGTATTGGTCAGTGGCACAACCGGCACGTCGACTTCTCTGGCCCCTGTTGCGAGGGACGATTCAGACCCCACACTAGAGAGACTCTTCGGCTTCATCATGACCTCCTGATTCAAGCCTAGCGGTATTCAATAGACGTGCATGACCTCTTAGAGGAGCTGGGCCTGAAGCCCAAGCCCTACAGCCCAATTCAGTCGATTCCTGAACCGGAGCCTGTAACCGAGCCTGAGCCCAAGCCTGTTGCACGGCTCAACCTGTGGCAAGCGGCCAACTCGCGCATGTCGGGTGGCTCGTGCTGGGGCAATGAGTGGCCTGAGGACGTCGACTGATGAACCCGGCAACCCAGGCCAGGTCTTGTCCCGGTGGCGTGCGAAGGTCATGGAGTAACGAAGGAGGACGCCATGCTCAGCGCCGGGCTCGCCCACGAGCTGGAAGAGGAGTTGGTCCACTAAGAACAGAGCCCAGCAATCCACCCAACAACCAGGCGAGGACAAAGCTCATGAACCGACTCAACCAACCCGTCGACCTTCGCAAGACCATGCAGTGCGAGGACTGTGGCCACGAGGGCCGTCCCCTCTTGCGCCTTTGGGGTTACCCGACCGAAGAGGCCTTACGCAGCGCCGAGCAGGGAAGGATCGCCTTGATGGGCTGCGTGTTCGAACACGACCCCGCCCCTTATGAGTGCCGATACTGCGGCGTCGACACCCGCGTCGAAGGCGTCCAGGCCTACTGACCTCGTTCTCCTTAACGGAAAGGACATCGAAGCAATGCCACTCACTCAGCTAAGCGCCTGGCGAATGGCCACAGAGTTCGAGCCCATGATCCCGTTGCGAGAGCTTCGCGAGCGCAAGTTCGACCTGCACTGCGGCTGCGGCACAAGCTTTCTCAAGCGCACCATCGAACACTTTCCCATCAAGTGCACTGTTTGTGGTCGAGAGGTCGATGGAATGAAGGTGACGAAGTCGAGGAAATAGGGGCCAAACAGACCCACTCAGTCGGTGGACAGAGCCCCCAGCGGGCGTGGCCACCCTGATTTTCAACTCAATCACGCATCGCTACTTCAGCAGAGTTAGCATAACGCCTCTTATTGGACCCATACGCCACGACCGGCGGCGACCACAGTAGGAAGGGGACTACTACGATATGCCGGCCATTGACCCCAGGGTCGAGCAGCTCCTGCTGGACCTCGGCAATCGACACGTCGTCGCCCCCCGTCCCGACTTGGCGGCCCTGGTGAACTGGTCCCAGTCCGCGCAGATGCCAATCCATCGCTGGCTCAGGTACCGCGAGGGATTCTCGCCGGGCCTGATCAAGGAACTCCAGCTTGGGCAGCGGATCCTGGATCCGTTCTGCGGGAGCGGCTCGACCCTGGTCGGCTCCGTACAGATGGGCCGGGAGTCGACCGGCATCGATGTGAACCCCCTCGCGACATTCGCAGCGAAGGTGAAGCTGACTCCGCTATCACCGGAAGACGTGGTCGCAACCCACCAGGTTCAGGATCAGTTCCGGCAGGATCTGGACGGGGTGGAGCCCCTCCCCCCCCCCGGTCTCAGTATTCAGGACAAGGTGTTCGAGCCCTTGATCCTGAAGACGCTGCTCCGCCTCCGTCGGCTCGTACTGAATCCCGCCCGAAGCAAGCCGCTGCGCAACTTCCTCGCCCTGGCTTGGCTGTCCATCCTCGAAGAAGTAGGGAGCTACTTCAAGGAAGGCAACGGCATCAAGTACCGCAACAAAAAGCGGACGCGGAACGGCTACGTGGACCGCGTGGACGGGGAGTGGCAGCTGCAGCGCTTCGGCGCGAACCAGCAGCAGTTCGTCTTGGACGCCTTCGGCGCGAGGCTCGGTGAGATGCTCGAGGACGTCCCTGAGTGGGACAACTGGGACCACACCCTGGTTCAGAAGATCGTGCAGGGGAACTCAATCGAGACGATGAAGACGTTTGACGCGGGGCAGTTCGACTCCGTGCTCTTTTCGCCGCCCTACGCCAATCGCTTCGACTACTTCGAGTCCATGAAGGTCGAGCTCTGGTTCGGTGAGTTCATTCACAGCTACGGCGAGCTCACCGCGCTGCGGAAGCAGTCGCTTCGCTCGCACCTGGGCGCAGCCCTGGAGGCTGACACGACCTCTCTCCCGGAAGTCGCAGCCCTCATCGAGTTGCTGGACCCCAAGTCCTATGCGAAGAGCAGCCGGGTGGATCAACTGCTCCATGGCTACTTCGAGGACATGCGGAGCATGCTGGAGTCCTGCCGGCGGGTGCTGACCCCGGGTGGCACCTGCAATGTAGTCGTCGGCAACTCCGCATATGGTGGCGTGATCATCCCCACCGACGTGCTGATCGCGATGCTCGGGCCCGCCGCGGGGTTCGACAACGTGAAGGTGATTCCAATCCGTCACCTCACGGTCGCACCCCAGCAACGCAAGCTGCTGGAGGGCATGGAATCATACATGCGTGAGAGTGTTGTGGTGTTCAGCTGATGCCGGCACCGACCTTCATCGAGGTAGACGCGTTCCCCCCCTTCGACGAGATCGGCCACGGCGATCTCTTCGCGATCAGCCTCTCCAACAACACCACCCGGATGACCCACGGACTCCATCGCTTCGCCGCGAAGTTCATCCCCCAGATTCCCTCTTGGGCGTTGGCCAACTTCGCGGCCGACCAGAGCACCGTCCTCGACCCGTTCATGGGGTCCGGCACGACGATCGTCGAGGGGCTGACGCGAGGCGGGGCCACGATTGGACTGGACATCGACCCCCTCACGAGACTCATCGCCAGGGCGAAGAGCACGGCGGTGAGCCATCAGCGGATCGAAGCGCTCGGTGAAGTCCTCCGGGCTGCGTGGACCGCGCCGGCAGTCGAACTGCGGGCCCCGATGGAGGGGGTCAAGAACTTTGAGCATTGGTTCAGTCCGGAGCCGTGGTCGTGGGTGCAGTCGCTGCACAGCTGCATCTTGACCTTGGGCTGCAGCCCGGAAGAGCGCACGTTCCTGCTCGCGGTGTTCAGCTCCACCCTGCGCCGCGTCTCCAACGCGGACGACCAGACGCAGAAGACTTACGTGTCTGGCACCCGCCCCAAGACGCCCCCCTCCATCCGCAGCTTGTTCTGGCGCCACTTCGACCGGTCGCTGGCTGGGCTGACCGCACTCAACGCGGCCCGCCATCCCGATGCGACAGTGGTCATCCCCGAGGCTGGTGACGCGACCCGGATCCCGCTGGAGGCGGGCAGCGTCGGTCTCGCCATCACGTCCCCCCCCTACCTCGACTCAGTCGACTACATGTACAACATGATGGTGGAGTACTTTTGGCTGGGTCCCCACCTCGGGGTTCCTGACCGAAGAACGTTCAACCACCTTCGTCGCGAGCACCTGGGGGCCAAGAGGCCGAATGACCGATTCGAGCTCCCCGAAGAGATCGCAGATCTCATCGACCTGGACAAGATGCCCGTCGCTCGCCGCCCAGCTGCCGCCACGTACTTCGTGCTGATGGCCCGCCACTTTGCAGAGATAGCGCGGTGCCTGGAAGATGACGCCCGGTACGTGTTCGTGGTCGGCAACAGCCAGACCCTGGATGGCACGCTGCCACTGCACAACGCGCTGGTGCGGTTAGCCCGGGCGGCCGGGCTGGCGCTAGAGAGGGCCTTTGGCTATCGCATCCGGCGGCACTACATGAAGTTCCCTCGGGCGGGGCGGGGCGGGATCATCCTCATCGATTGGGTGCTCGTGCTGCGCAAGCACCCACCGGGGGCGGCCGGTCCGCCACTCCCGATGCCCGAGTTGAGCCTCGAACCCGACGAAGTGGCGAACTGAACGATGCCTGTCTGGACAGGTCAATAGCTACAAAGCATCGGCTGAGGCTGGGGGGTATGCGCCATAGCGCTTATGCGAACTGATAAAGTCCGCATTCGCCCAACCCAAATTGGGATGGTTCTCCATGATCCCTCGCCCCCTACCCCTCAAAGTCCGCACCCTCAGCCCTTCAGGGTAGTCTTTCGATCCAGTCGGGATCAGGTCCGGCCTCAGGGGAGAAGCCATGCTCACTCGAATCATTGCACTCATCGCGCTCGCAACACTGCTCTGTTCGAGCATGGCGCTCGCCGCACCGACCAAGCTCAGTCAGCAGGGACGATTACTCGATGGAGACGGGGCGCCGCTCACCGGTGGTCACGGACTAGCCTTCACACTTCACGATGCCGAGACCGACGGCAATGAGGTCTGGCGCGAGGAGCGCGTCGTGCCGTTCGAGGACGGCTACTACTCCATCGTACTGGGTACGGTGACCCCGCTCGAGGACCTGCTCTTTGCCGGCGGCACGGTCTGGATGCAGCTCTCCGTAGACGGGGTGGAACTGAGTCCTCGCCACGAGATCGTCTCGGTGCCCTATGCGCTGCGCTCTGCGGTGGCCGAGTCTGTCGAGGGCGGGGCGGTGGATGCCGACGAGGTCGCCATTGGTGGAAGCGTCGTCATCGACAGCAGCGGCAATTGGCTGGGCACACCGACGGATTGGAGCGAGCTGACCGGGGTACCTGCCGACCTCAGCGATGGTGATGCTGACACCGACACCTTGTTGGGTCTGCCCTGCGCTGATGGCTTTATCGCAAAATACAGCACGTCGCTCGGTGCATGGGACTGCGCCCTGGACAACGACATACTAGGCGGACTCGTGCTTATCCGGCTGACTCAGGTTGCAGTTTGTCGGCGCGGACCCAGGGC
>CAZEIY010000200.1:0-7641 GCA_964512375.1 uncultured Rickettsiales bacterium
TCCCGAGACGGAGCCTAGCGTGGCGAGTCCGTTCATGAATGGTCCTGTTCAATCAGCAGTGCAAATCATCAGGCAAGGGTGCTCCATTCGGACCAGCGTTGTATCCCGACTCTCTGCCCAGGAGCCGTGCAGCCGTGCAGAAGCTGCACCCTTTGGTCCGCTCCTCAGTCCAATCCTTCATTGGGGCTGGCGGGCGGAGCAAGCGGGATGACATCTCCCCACTCTCTCCTCCGCTAGAAAGATCGTGCGTAAGATCGCTGGAGACACTGACCTTCAAACCATCCACGCTCAGAGCGAGCCGGCATTGACGTGGGCACAGCTTGCCGAATCATTTCGTGCTTATCGAACTGGAAAGGCGCGGCTGCCTGCCGAAGGACGCGCGTAAGGAATACGTGGCGCGGCTGAAGGACTTCTAAATCACCAGCGGTTGGCGCAACGGGCACAGGTGCTTGTGTTTGATTGCCCCGGGTCCAGCAGTCTCGGCTCAACTCGCGGAAAGACTCAGGACTCCGACTCCGCCCTGAAAGCTCCAGTCCAGCGATGGTGCCAGCGAGCGGATAAAGCTCTGGGACTGTTGGGCATCCAGGGCTGTGGGCCGGTACCCGTTCTTCTTGTTGTCGACAAACAGGCCAAGGAATTCCAAGCGACGGATGCTCCCTCCTTCGAACACCATCCGAGTGAGGAGGCTCTGGCCCTGGCCCTTCTTAAAGCGCCCCTCTGTGCCGAACAGACCGTTGCCCAGGTTCCACGCGATCGGTACCGTGCCACGCATTTCTATGGGCTGCGCCTGGTGGCTGTGGTGGCCGATGATCGCGTCCACTCCCAGCTGGAGCGCTACCTCGGCCCACTTCTTCTGGTGAGTGACTACTCCCTTGTATTCGGGGCCCCAGTGCGGATAGAGCACGACCACGTCAGCGCTGGCTCGCGCCGTCTCGATGGCGGTCTTGAGCGCCTCGGCATCCAGCATCGCGATGCCGGGTTGTTGCGGGCTCGCCCGCCAGCCGTCCTTGCGGTACTGGGGCCAGGGATTCATCCCCGCGAGGACTGCGATACGAGTATCACCTGCCTTGATGAACAGCGGCGCAAAAGCCTCGGACTCCAGGCCTGCGCCAAAAGTCCTGAGCCCCGCCGCCTGGAGCTCAAGGAGGGTGTCCTTCATGCCGGCCTGACCGCGGTCCAGGGCGTGGTTATTGGCCATGCTCAGGTGGGTCCAGCCCGCTTTTGCAATCAGCTTGCCGGTACCCGGCCCGGCGAGATAGTTCCAGCGGTTCGGGCCCTGCTTCTTCTTGCGGGTGCCGATGACGCCCTCGTGGTTACCGATAACGGCGCTGCTGCCAGCAGCATGGATGATCGGGCCGATGATCGAGCCCGGCCAATCCAGCCCCTTTTTCTTCATCACGCCGGTGACCTGGGCTCCGAGGAAGACATCTCCCGAAAACAGGACGCTGGACTCGCTGGGCGCAAGGGTTGGCCAGGGGTCGGAGGTGTGCTGAACCGGCTGAGGCGAGGAACATGCGCTTGCGAGTACAAACAGGGCGAGCGCCTGCAAGAGACCGAGCGCTCGAGTACAGGGTAGGGGATGCTTCATGGCAGGATGAGCAGTATGCAACGGATGCAATTGTTGATGCGTGGTAGCGTGGGCCTCCTGCTGCTCGGTCTCGCGGTAGTTGCGCTGCTGGGAGTCGCCGATGCCGATGGGCTTGGGCACGACGAGAGCATTGCGCTGTTATCTATGACGGGGCATCAGCTTGACCTGCGCTCCCTGGATGCCGGGAAGATCCAGCCGCTCGTCGAGATCCACAAGTACACGCAATTGGATTCCGAGCGAGGCTTGGGTGACCTCGCCAGGGGCTTACGTGCCGGGGACTTTCATCCACCTCTGTACTTTGCGATCGGTCGTCTCTGGTTGCAGGCGGGAGCCGCTGTGGGCATCTCTGCACATCCGCCCGCCCACGCGCGGCCAATCGACATCTGGCTTACTCGTCTTTCGGGTCTGTTCCTGGTTCTTGCCGTTGCGGTGCTGGTGCTCGCCGGCCTGCGCCGAAACGATCCGGTCGGCCTCACTCACCTGGGCACCGCGGCATCGATACCCGTAGTGCCCTACCTCGCAGGCCACGGCTTCAACTGTCGGCCCTATGCGCTGGTGGCGTTGTTGGCTGTGCTCGCCTGGGTACTGCTGCTTGAGCGGCTCACCGTTGCTGAGAAGACGGACCCCGGGGAAGCAGTGCGCAGCAAGATCCTAAGACTCGACCTCGCCGTCGGCCTGGTCCTGGGCCTGGGTCTTCTTACTCACTACCTGTTCCTGTTCTGCGCCCTGGGGATACTCTCCAGCTTCCTGTGGATGGGTCGCAGGGGCCTGGTCAGTGCCATACGTGCTGGATTGGTGACCACCGCACTCTTTGTCCCCTGGTTGGTGTTTGCCGGTAAGCGTGTGCTGACTCCGCCCGCGCATCTGCGCAAGGTGACGCCTTCTGCTGAGGTCGCTCTAGAGCGTCTCGAACGCCTCCTCCGAGATTACCTGTCTATGGGCGACGTCCTGCCCGAGTTGCCCGTCTGGCTCCTCCCATGCGTCCTGGCCTTCGTCATCGTGTGTCTTGTGTGTCACAAGAGCAGGGTCAGTCGCTCCCTCGCCCTGGCGCTCATGCTGCCCTTTGTCGGGCCGCTGCTGGTTGATCTTCTGGCCGGCAAGAGCTTACTCGCCGTGGATCGCGTTGCGGTGGCTGCAGTGCCTCTGGCGGTGTGGGGGATCTGCTGGCCTCTTGCCAACCTGCCCAGGCGAATCGCGCCGATGGTTGTTGCTGTCATCGTGGTCGTCTCCGTCTACGCCTCGCCGGCATACTCCTTTCGCGGAAACCGCTATATCGAGGGAGGGGCCATCGTGAATAAGATTCTGCAGCGCGCGCATGATCCAAGGATGCTGGTGGTGACCACTGCCGATGCTCGTGGCCAACTGCTGCGTCGGACTCGTTACCTTCCACCGGAGTCCGACCTCGCCTTCGTCCCTGCGGGAGAACTTGCGAGGAGGCTGCCGGCTCTCGCGGCGCCCTACACTCATCTCTATGTCATGGGGGTGCCGCGTCCCTATGGGGGTAGGCAGAAATTCCGCCGCAAGCACGCCGATGCATACGATAAGGCGCTCAAGGCAGGGGGGTGGAAGCGAGCGAAGAGCAAGAAGCGACATCGCAACGGCTGGGCGCTGTACGTCCGGTCTCGGTGACGGCGTATTGGTCCGATAAGAGGCGTCATGTTAACTCTGCAGGAGTCACCATGAAATCAAACCAGCAAAAGATCTATGCGCGGGTCTCGGCACTGTTTTTCATGTCGATCCTCGTGGGTTTTGATCTCCTTGCCGAGCTCTTCTGTGGGCGATTCCCGCTTTTCATGTACCTGATTGCCGGTGCCTTTGGTGCCTTGGTAGGAATGAAGCTTGCGGGATGGCTTGCGGCAGAGGGTCTTTTCAGAAAGATGCTCCGTCACATCGCCATCGTGGGCTGCGTGATGGGGCTTCTTGGCGCGGCTTTACTGTCGACGGTTCAGCAACCCTGGACTTCCCATTGCGCTTTCAGGTACTGCGGCCGAACCCTCGGCTTGAGCCTCGTCCAGTCTCCGTTTCCGGTGGCCACACCCTCCTGCCGAGACCTCCATATGTGCGCCAATGAGTATCCTTCGTTTAGCGAAACCCAGTTGCGGGACTTCGACGAATTGATCGAAAGCAGCGGCTGTGAACCACCGTAGGCCCAGGCTCCTGCGCTACTGCCTCATCGCCACCCGAAGGCCAAAGAGTCCAGGGCAGACATCGCCCTAGCTGGCGCTCTACTCCATGAAGCGGGGTGCGGCCTGCGCAGTTGATAGAATCTGCCGGTGTCTTCGCTGAAACACACAACAGGTGCTCTTCCCAGCGTGAAGTTGTCTTCCTGCCGCGTCGATCTCGCCAGACGGCAGGTCAGTAATGGCGACCGGTCATGGCCGCTGTCCACGAAAGAGGCCGAACTGCTCGCCTACCTGGTAGCCCACGCTGGCCAGGACATCCCCCGGGACGACCTGTACCGCGACGTGTGGGGTTACTCGAGCGGGACACGTAGCCGCACTCTCGACATCACCATCGCCCGGCTGCGCAAGAAGACCGAGGCGGACCCGAGCAAGCCCCGCCACCTGCTGACCCTGGCCGGCATCGGCTATCGATTCGAGTTGATGGGAAGCGATGAACTGCGGCCCACTCGTACCTCCTTCGAACTGGTCGGCAGAGCACAGGAACTCGATGAACTGATGACGCTGCTGCAGCGCGGGGCTCCGATGATCACGCTTACCGGCCCTCCGGGCATCGGTAAGTCGGCCCTCGCTCGGGAACTGACCAGGCTCAAACCTGGTCTGCAAACCCTCGAGGAAGCCTCCTTCGAGGGAGCGCAAGATGCCCGCGAACGCCATCCCGAGAACGCCCTCATTGTTACCTCCCGCAAGCCGCTGCGACTCCAGGGGGAACATCGCTTCGTCGTGCCACCGCTCCGAACAGCTGATGCTATGCAGTTGCTGGCGCGCGAGCTCGGCGAGACGACGGCAAGCCTCGACGAACAGGACCAGTTCATTCAGGCGGTCGAGAACCTGGGAAGAAATCCGCAGATGATTATCGAGCTCGCCAGGAGCCTGGTCGCCAGAGCCGGGTCGGGACGTTGGGCCGCAAGCCTGCGTTTCGTGCAACTACCGCAGTGGATTGAGACCCAGGTGTTGTCCTGGAAAGGGCCCTTCCGTGCTGCCTTGGAAGCGGACTGGGAGCAATTCAGTAAGGGTGGGCAGGACCTGTTGAGTTGGGCAGTTGAGCGCCCAGAAGGCTTCTCTTTAGAGGAACTCAAGACGGCGAACCCAGCAGGGCTCGGCGAGCTCGAGACTATCAATTTGCTCCAGGACCTCGTGGAGGAGTCCGCCCTGTTTACCGAGCCGGGAGCCTCCTTCTGCGCCCCTCTGCCGATGCGAACCTATGTCCTGGCGCGGAAGGCGGACAAGGCCATCGAGACCACTCGCGCGTAGTGGGACTGCCCGGGTTCGTCCGCGGGTTCGTCACCGAAAGCCGGGAGAAGACTGTCGAGGGCGCGAAGGGTCTCCGGCTGGGAGCGTTCCCCCGCCAATTGGCGGGCGGCCTCAAGCAGTTCGCGTGCGGCGGCATCACGCCCCAACTCCAGCTCCACCAGGGCGAGCAGACCAGTCGCGAGCACGACGGCGATGCTGTCACCGTGCTGTTCGAACAGGGCGATGCTCCCACGCAACTCGGACTCGGCATCCGTAAGAGAGCCACGCTGCTGGTGGAATAGGGCCAGGCCCATGTGTGCATAGCCCTCTTCTCTCGGCCGACCCAGCCACGCTAGTTGCTGGATCGCGCTGCGGAAGCAGCCCTCGGCAAGGTCGGGAGAGCCCAACTCAAGCTGCGCCAGGCCGAGGTTGCTGGTGGCGATCGCTTCACCGTCAGCGTCCCCTAGTTTCTGGCAGGCTTCAGCGGCCGCCTGCAGATCCCGGGCTGCCGCCTCGCAGTCGCCCACATGCATGGCGGCCCCTCCCTGGTTGAGCAACATCGTCGCCAGGTGCGTCTTGCTGTCAATCGATCGATAGATCTCGATTGCCTGCTGGCGGTACTCCGTGCCCAACTGGAACTGCCCGCGCCGATCCGCGACGATGCTGAGGTTCCCCAGAGCAGCAGCTACAGCCCGAAGATGGCCGGAAGCTCGGCCGAGCACGAGGGCGTCTTCTAGGATCGCCTCAGCTTCGTCGAGGTGCCCCTGGTTCTCACGCAGGATGCCGAGGACGGTGCAGACCTCAGCTTCGAGGCCCTGCTGGCCCGCTTCTCGAGCGAGGATGCGAGCCTCCAGCAGGTTGCTCTCACCTCGTTCACCCATGCCGGTTCGGGTACACAGCAGACCATCGCGCATGAGAACCCAGGCACGTGTCTGCGGGTCACCGCTCTCGGTAGCGAGCGGTATGGCCTCGTCAAGCGCCGCGCGCGCGATGTCTTTGGCACCCAGATCAGAACAAACTGAAGACCAGGCACCAAGAGCCCTCGCGCGGAGATCCAGGGGCGCATCGGAGCCGGCCGCCTCGAGCGAAACCTTGAGGACCTCATTCTGTTGCGGCAGACCACCCCGGATGCGTAGAACGGGCTCGAGGGCCACTGCCATGGCGAGCGACGACACGGGGTCGTGCTGCAGGAGCCCCTGGTGGGCCGCGAGGATGTTGGGTAACTCGATCATCAGCCGATCTGCATCTGAACGTTCTGAACTTGCCCACATTTCGCCGCCGAGTTCCTGCACGAAGGCAAGGAACCAGCGGCGATGTGCAGAAGCAACCTGATCCTGGGTACCTGTCTCGATCAGGTGGGAAGCTGCGAACTCGCGAACCGGGAGGCTCAGACGAAAGCGAGGCTCCTGTAGGGCATCGCCAGGCTCCACTGCAAGGAGCGAAGCTGCGCCCAGTCCTTCGAGGGTCTCGGCTACTCCCGCACAACCGAGGACAGCCTGCGCCGCCGACAGTTCGAAACCGCCACGGAACACCGAGCAGCAGCTCAAGGCTCGACGGGCGGACTCGTCGAGGAGTGACCAGGACCACCCAATGGCCGCGTGCAGGGTTGCATGTCGGGGCTCACCGTCCCAGCCGCGGCGACTCAGCAACTCAAAGCTCCGACTCAGTGCCTCATCGAGCGCTTCGAGGCCCAGCGCAGGCGCACGTGCTGCCGCAAGCTCAACAGCCAGGGGCAGGCCCTCCACCCGGCGGCAGACCCTGCTAATCAAGTCCGTGTCGAGTTGAGATTCGCGCGCCCCCAGGGTGCCTGCCCGATCCTCGAACAAGCGTACCGCGTGACTCTCAGGAAGGGGCTCGAGGGCCAGGAGGTGCTCTGCGGGGATGCCGATTGGTTTCTGTGAGGTCACCAGCCAGCGTATCGCCGGTGCTGCTTCCATCCAGGACGCCAGCGTCGGCCCCAGCACCTCGACGAACTGTTCCGCGTTGTCGAGGATCACGAGGAGCCCCCCAGCGGCGCGCAGGGCCCTCCCCACCCTCGCTACCGGGTCGACTTCACCGGATAGTGGCAGACCCAGCGACGTCGCGAAACGACCGCACAGACCCGTCCGGTCACTCTCTTCGGCGAGTTCGACGAACAACACTCCATCCTCCAACCTGTGCACAGCAGCAGTGGCTGCGAAGCGCAAAGACAGGCGGGTCTTGCCGACACCGGCCGGACCATGGAGGGTGGTCAGGGCGGCACCCTCCAGAAAGGCAGAGCCCAGGGCAAAGAGTTCCTCTCCCCGTCCCACGAACTTGTTCCACTGGCGGGGAAGGCTCGACTCGGACGACGGATCGGCGAGGTGTTGAAAACGATAGCCGGTGCCGTGGACAGTGAGGATGTGGTCAGGGCGCGCGGGGTCTTTCTCGATCTGCTTCCTGAGACCCCTTATCGCAGCGTCCACCGCCCGCTCGGCCACGGCCTCAGCCCAGACCTCGCGCAGGAGTTCATCGCGGTCGAGGTCCTCTGCCGCCCGCTCCACAAAGAAGCGCAGCAGGCGCAGCTCCAGGGGACTCAGGGTCGCGTCATGGCCGCGCCGCCGAATGCGTCCGCTACTCAGGTCAACCAGAGATCCAATTAGCTGAACAATCGCCACGGCA
>CAZEIY010000201.1:0-7611 GCA_964512375.1 uncultured Rickettsiales bacterium
CCACGAGGGGAACCACCAGGGCCCAGAAGACGAGGTCGCGCTGCTCGTGAGCCAGGGGGTCTCGGCAGCCTCGTTGTCGGGCAAAAAACCAGGTAGCTGACGTCAGCACGGCGATCAGTAGGAGTGGCGTGAAGCTCTGCAGAGTCGAGTAGTAGACGACCTCCCAGCTGTGCGAGCGCAGGGCTTCCAGATAGTGCCCCGGATAGGCGGACAGCACACCGTCTCGGGTGTAGGCAACCAGCTGGCCCGGCCAGGTCGAGTCGAGAGCTGTCTCGATGATGGCGTTGCTGCGCGATCCCAACAGAAGCCAGCAGAAGCTCAGAGCCACCAGGCCGGCGCCTGTCCCGCTGATCTTCACGAAGCGTCCCGGATCTTCCTTGCGGAGCGCCCGCAAGGGGCCGCGCGCGCTCACCCACAGGGGCCCAACGAGGAAGGCGAGCGCATTGATCTTGATCGCCAGGCCGATCGTCAGAGCGATCCCCGCACCCAACCATCTCGAACGTGCCCGCTCCGGTTCTCGAATTGCGCCGAGCAATAGGGCAGTCGCCCAGCACACTGCGACGGTGAGAGGCAGATCCAGGACGAGCACTCGAGTGTAGTTGAACAAGCCAGGGATCAGTCCTGCAAGGGCAGCGGTGATGAGACCCGTGTGTTCCCTTTGTCCCGGCCTGGCCAGCTCGAATCCCAGACGATAGGTGCCAAGCAACAGGAGAGGCCAGAGCAGGATTGAGAGTCCACCCAGCAGCGCGCCTGCTTCGTTCCCGGTGAGCAGGGACACACCAGTGGCCAGAAGATAATAGAAGCTTCCGTAACGCTGTTTTTCGTCGCTACGTCGCTGCTCTAAGACGGCCTCGCTGCCGCTACGCAGCGCCTCGCTACGCTCGACCACCTGCGAGTAGTGGAAGGCGGCATCCGTGTACTGCACACCCTCGTCCCACGACAGCCACAAGTGGTTTGCCGACACCTGAAGTGTAGCGAGGAGCAGGACCAATACTACGGCGCGTCGGCGCATTATGACCTCAAGAGTAACAGTGCTTGCGTCAGCCGGCTTCGCTCCTTGCGTGTGCATGTGTATCCTGCGCGGGATCTCGTCAACCCAGATGGAGGCCCAAGGTGATCAACAGACCTGTTTCAACTCTGCTTGCCGGCTTGACTGCTCTCCTTTTGACAGCCCCCGCCTTTGCTGCCGTTCGTCTGCCGCTGGGCCCGGGAAGTGACAACCCCAAGGTCTTGGAGTTGCAGGGTGAATATCGGATACAAGGTTCGTTTTTGAGTGACTTCGCCGTCGATAGCGAGGGCACGACGCTCGGCCAGGACAAGTTTCTCGACCAGCGCCTCCGGTTTGGTCTTGGGCTCTCGGGCAATAACTTCAAGTTCGCTGTGGAGTGGGATCTGTTCAGCGGACAAATAGCCGGAGACCTCTGGGACATCCCGGGCACCATCGACGACCGCCACCGCGAACAGCATGCAGCAATTACCGCCGATGGCTTCGTGCCCCGGCGCGCCGCCGCACTGTTTTCGGGTACATGGGCCACCGTCGAGGTCGGATTAGTCACTTCGCACTGGGGACTGGGGATGCTGTCCAATGATGGCGCTCACGATCCGTTCTTTGGTCGGAACGATTTTGGAGATCGGGTCGTTCGTCTGCGCGGGACCTTCAAGCCGCTCTATGCGGGCAAGACCCCCCACCCTGGTCGCGACGGGCTCATGCTCACGGTCGGTGCCGATTGGGTGATTGATGACGACGCCGCGAGCTTCAGCAAGCACCAGTTGGCCTTTCAAGGCCTGGCATCCGTGATCTATGCGGATGCTTCGGGTAAGCGCCTGGGCCTGTACACCGTCTACCGTAAACAGCGCGAACTGGTCGATGAGCGAGACACGCAGGTATTGGTTGTCGATGCCTATGGCGACCTTCCCCTTCGCTTGTGGGACACCGGCTGGAGTGCTCGCCTGGCACTAGAGGCGGCCGCCATCGTCGGCACTACCGATCGTAGCCTCAGCTATGGCGAGCGAGAGCGTCTGGGTATCGCGCAGGCAGGGGTTACCGCAATAGCCAGCCTGCGCAGTCCCGGTGAGAAACTTCAGTTCCATCTCCGCGGAGGCTGGGCCTCTGGTGACGGGCGGCCCGACGACGGGGTGACTCATGACTTCACCTTTGATCGTGACTTCGACACGGGGATGGTGCTCTTCGACCAGCTGCAGGGAGGTGTGGCGGCGGCGAATCACGTGCTTCTGTCTGATCCCGAGCACGGTGGTTCACCTCCTGATGGTGTCGATGCTGTGGCGACAGAGGGAGCTTTCCGTCGAGGCGTCTTCGTGCAGCCGATCATCCAAGTGAGTCCGCTCTCGTGGATCGACGCGAAGGTGGGCGTTCTGGTCGGGGTGGCAAGTACCCCTGTACGCCACTCCTTTTACTCTTTCCGAGCTGGAGGAACGCCCCGCAATCATCATGACGAAGAGCCGAACGGTTCTCTATTGGGCGCTGAGTTGAACTGGGCGTTGCGCATCGGTGGCCCCCTGCCATTTGGCGGTGAGATGGCGCCCCGTCTCGAGGCGGTCGTTCAGGGTGGTCACCTCTTTGTTGGCGATGCGCTGGCAGCGGCGGAGGGCTCGGAGCCCATCCACTACCTTCTGGCAACTGGCCGCGTCCGCTGGTAGACGGAAGAGCCCCGTCAGGGGCCGCGCGTTGCGCTCGACGTGGTCTCCGGCGTACCCGGAGACCGGGCCTCTAGTCCATCTCGAACTTTCAACAGGGGCTGCTCTGCACCAGCCATCCATAAGCTAAGCCCACCCATGGGTAGCGCGTCGACGGCGATGCCCCAGACCCCGCGGGTTGCCCGGGGCGGGAAGGCACTGGTCACTTCCCTCCAGTCTTCGGGAGAGCAGTGGTCAGTGAGCGCCACGTCGAGCCTCCCTGATGAGTCGGGTCCCTTCACATCACCGCTGAGGGCTGGGCAGGGGCTGAGTTGCTCGACTATCAGCCACAGTGGCTCACCGAGCCGTGGCACCAGGGGCACACTCGATGCACGTCGGTGCATGCCGTCGGGTTGACCACGTCGTGAGACGCCGGCGCCGACCGCCATCCGGTAGCTCCGATCCCGTACCCCACCATCTTTGTGGGTCAAGAGAGGTCCACCAAGGGCCAGGAAGCCAACCCGAGCGTGCGGTCGCAGGGGACCCAGGAACGGTCCAATCAGTGGCCACAGCTCATCGGGTGTCAGGTCCTCGCGAGCGATGGGTGCAACGCATCGCTGGCATTCCTGGCCGTTCCCCTTGCAGCAAGAGAGCAGCAGCTCTTTTACCTTCTCCAATTCGGGCACGCGCCAGGAGGAGTCGTCGCTCGGCTCGGTCGTGGAACGTTGACGAGCGCTGCGGCTCAGTCGGCCCATGATTACCTTGATTGTTGCCGCCAGGGCGGCTCTTGGCGGATCGGATGACTCGGCAGTAGAGGCGTCCATTGGCCGGGGAGACGTCGAGGAAGAGGAGAAACTGTCGCGGGGCAATTCAGCCGTTGACGGGGCGCTCTCGGCGTTGTCGCTGCGTCCTTCGGCAGGAGGTACTGCTGACTCGTCATAGCAAGCACCTGACAGGAGCGGAACGCTGAGAAGGAGGATGAGTGAGGAGGTCGGCAGAGGTTGGCTCATGCAGGAATCCTAGACCAGTTCGCACCGGGTCGCGGGCTGTGCTGCTAGGCTTTTTCTATGAGCAGTGTGAGCATGCAGGGAAGAGGAGTAACCAGGTTGTTGGTCGTCGGGTTGCTGCTCGCTGTTGTGCCGATGCTGCAGGCGCGTGCAGGTGCGCTTGAACCGACGAGCCTTCCGCCGCTCGATCCTGCTGCTGCTGCTCAACTGGTGATCACCGAGGCCTCTGCTGGCCAGGCACCCCAGAAGTTCGCCCTGGGTGGGCGCTTTGTGGGCGACATTGATGGCGACGGCACCGATGACATCGCCTTGCCGTCTACCACTGGCGATGCGGTCGAGCTGTTTTTCGGTGAATCTCAGCAAGGCGGAGTGCAGCAGAACCGTTTTTCTGTCGGTGATTCGCAGCTGGTCCTTCCCAGCTGTCGCGATAGCGATGACTTGCTGCATCCTGTGCCATTGGGCGACCTTGATGGCGATGGGATAGCGGATCTGGGCATCGCCTGCTTTGAGGGGTCGGGGCTCGGGTCGCTGGGCGCCAATGAGGGCGCTGTCGCGATCTTCTGGGGCCGCGCTGCACCTTGGGCTGCCGGACCGATCCCTCCCGATCAATTACTTCTTGGTGCCGAGGCAGTAGGGTCTCCAGGGGCTTTCTCCGCAGGGGAGCGTCCGGGCCGTTCAGTGGTTGCGGTGGGGGATGTTGACGGCGACGGCATCGACGATCTGTTGGTCACAGGAGAGCTTCTTGCTTCTCCCGAAGAACCCGTTGCCTGGCTTCTCCGCGGGTCTGCATTGCGTAGCAGCCTCACGAGTCTCACCGGTGCAATTCACACCTTCCGTGGGGGCGCGAGTCTTCGCTGCTTGCAGACTCTACAGGCCTCTCCTCTCGGTGACACGGATGGCGGCGGTCGGCCTGATTTTGCACTGATCTGCCCCGAACAACCCCTGTCCCTAGGGGCTGAGGCCAACACGAGCGAGATTGGCTTCAGCGTGTTTCTGGGTGAGAGCCTCGCTAGCGCTCCTGCCGAGTTGTCGCTCGACGAGCGGGATTTTGCGGTGCTTCGATTTACACCCGTCGCGCAGAGCCCGCGCGGCTCACTGGATGCGGCGCTCGGTGATCTGGATGGCTCCCCTGGAGGGGAGTTTGCCGTTGTGACGGTGCAGGAAGAGAGCGTCCAGGGGCAGGTGGTTCAGGGCCCTGCAGCGCCGTTTGATGACATCAACCCCAAGGGCCCATATGGTCCGTTCCGTTACGACAGTGATGAAGAGGACGACAGCAGTCTTCAGCTGGCTGCTGCTGGCTCCGTGGTGGGCAGTGGTCCTGCCATCTGGCTGCGAATAGGTGACGACGAGGATGCCCGGATCGGACTCCTTGCTGATGTCGATTCCAGCTTGTGGGCGGATCTCGACGCTCCACCCTTTCTCTCGGTGTTCTCGCCCCCCGGAGGTCAGGAGCCGGCCAGTCCTGGTGACCTGGCGATGGGTGGTCGGGGTGACTTCGACGGTGACGGTCACGATGACCTGCTCATCATCAGCGGCTTCGCTGACGGCTCGGGTTGCGGGCCGGGTCAGTGCAATGGTGCCTGGATGGTGCCGTGTGGCGATCTCGACGGTGACGGCATCTCCGCGTGCGCAGGTGACTGCGATGACCGGGACCCCACCATATCTCCTGTGCTGCAAGAGCAGTGCGACGCGGCAGACCACGACTGCGATGGGCTCGATGGCCAGCAAGATGCCGACGAGGATGGCTTCGCCACCTGTGCAGGGGACTGCGACGATGAGGATGAAGAGGTCTTTCCGGGGGCTTTCGAAGAGTGCGGAGATGGTATTGATCGCGACTGCGATGGCTTGTCAGCGGACGAGGACCAGGATGGGGATAGCAGCCCAAACTGTGAGGACTGCCAACCTTGGATGCCCCTGGTCAATCCGGAGGCGGTCGAGATCTGTGACGGTCTCGACACGGACTGTAACGGCTCGTTGCCCAGAGATGAGCAGGATGTCGATCGCGATGGCTTTCGGAGTTGTGCTGCGCTTGGTGTGCCCTCGGACTGTGATGACCTCAACCCCTTTATTCGACCTCTGCGGTTTGAGGACTGTGAGAATGGTCTGGACGATGACTGCGACGGAGATGTGGATGAGGACGTTGATGAGGATGGCGATCAGGTAAGCAGCTGTCAGGGGGACTGTGATGATGAAGAGGCCACCGTATTTCCGGGTGCGGCAGAACTTTGCGACGGTCGGGACAACAACTGCAACGGCTTGATCGACGACGCCCGGGATCTCGATGCTGACGGCTACTCGATCTGTGAGGGGGATTGTGACGACGGCAATCCGGCGATTCGACCTGGCGCCGTTGGAGTCTGTAGAGCAGAGACCGACGGCAATTGTGATGGGCTCTCGGACTTCCTTGATAATGACGAAGACGGTTTCACTGCTTGCGGTGGCGACTGCTTGGACACCGATGCGGGCGTAAGCCCTCAGGCTACGGACTGGTGTGATGGTCTGGACAATGACTGTGACGGGTCCGTCGATGGACCTTTCGATAGTGATGCCGACTCCTGGGCGACCTGTCTTGGGGACTGTGACGATGGCGAACTGACGCGCTTCCCTCAACCTGTCGAGCCCGACTGTAGCGATGGCTTCGATGGCGACTGTGATGAACGCTTCGATGCGGAGGACGAGGACTGCCCTTCCGCTGAGGGCCCTCCGGTGCCGTTGCCGCGGCCCTATGGTCTCTCCTGTTCCGATTGCCAGGGCAGCCTCGCTACCAGCCCCAATCGAAAGGGGCTCGCACTGGCCTTGTTCTTCCTGGCTCTTCTGGGTCGCCGCCTACGCCTCCGTCCACAACGACGTCTGGCCCGACGTGTGACTCCAGTCCTTCTTGCGGGCCTGGCCCTTCTGGTTCCCGAGGAATCCCAGGCAGCTCGCAAGGAAAGCGCTCTTGTGGTCTATCTGTCACCGCAGCCGGACATCCGCCATATGGTTGAAGCGCGCGACGCGCTGCCTCGGCTGGACACGGCAGACGTGCTGCACACCTCAGAGTTGTTTGATGTCTATCCTGATGACCTGGTGGTGGTCGGAGCCAGTGCGACCTCATCGTGTCCGGAGGGCAGCCCGGAACCGTCGCTCTCTGCTGCGGCAGAGAGGGCGCTGGAACAGGTCATCAGCTTTGACAACCTGGCGGCACTCCGCTCGATTGACGATGCGCTCGAGGGGCTGGCTTGCCTGAAGGCACCGATGCCTCCGGGGGTTCTGCCCCGGCTCCTCTACTACCGAGGTGTGGTCGATCACAACCTTGGCCGTACTGACAAGACAGATTCGAGCTTCGAGCGACTCCTGGCGGTGGCTCCCGACTTCCCGGGCGACCCCAACTTCCCTCCGGCGATCAATACTCGCCTCGATGAACTTCGCGCCCGTCTTGGTGAGAAGGAGGGTGCTCGTCTCATGTTGTTCGCCGCGAATCGGGAGGGGCTGCGAGTCGATGGACGGCGGATTGACGAAGAGGTCGCGGGGACTGGCCTTGAGCTGCAAGCTGGAGAGCACGTCGTTCAGATCAGCAGGGGCTCCACGACGCAGACACTCCTTCTCTCCGTGCAAGCTGGGCAGGACGCAGTCGTGCTGCACCCCGAAGAGAGAGAGCAGGCGCTCCTATCCAGTTCCAGTGACCCTGCGGCGAGGGCATTCACTCGTTCCGTTCTGGGTATGGCAGCGGCCGAGGAGAATGTTTCGTTGGTGGTGGTTCTGGATCTCAACGACGGTACGCACAGCTTCGAGTTTCGTCCTGAAGAGGATTGGTTCTCCTTCGACGGAGTTGAGGTCTCTCAGGGTGGCTCGTCTCGTCGGGCTCAAACCCAGCAGCGCTCGAAGGCATCGCAGAGCTCAACGGGCAAGGGGAGAGTTGTAAGCGGCTCGGTCGACGCCGCTCGGTCGAAGGGGTCGGGGGGAAGCTTCAGCCCTGGTTCGCGTGGCCCAC
>CAZEIY010000202.1:0-6442 GCA_964512375.1 uncultured Rickettsiales bacterium
AGCACAGCGGGATGCTAACAGGCTGAGCAGACATCGACCCGGAGGACAACAGGAAGCTATTATCGGGGACAATGCGCAGTATCCCGGTCAGCCTCCTCTTCGCGCTCCTGCTTGTCGCCACCACGGCGTGCGGCGATGGCTTCGACGGCGTGGGGTTGATTCACTGCGAGCAGGCGATCGAAAGCCAGTTCCCCGCACCCTCTACTCCCAACACCTTTGCTGGCGGCTGGATCGTCATCGACCTGCACTGCCCGGCCTCCGAACCCAGCCTCCGGTTCCAACCGCAAGCGGGAGAAGGGTGGCAGGTTCCGACCGAATTGGGCCGAAACGGACTCCAGGTACGCGCCGAACCCAGCGTGCCCCTGGAACCCGAGGCACGCTTCATCATCGAATTCGATGACGTCAGCTTCGCAGACAACTGGCTGTTGACTACGAGTTCCCTCGGCTCGCCCCTGGAGTACGCACTTAACAGCCACAGCGAAGAACTCCTACTCAACGAGGGGCGACTGCTGAGCCCCGCCAGCCTCGCTGAGGACCTTCTCGACCGCATTCATCAAGTTCGACCCGTGGTCGAGTTCCTCGATGAGCCCACCGCCAGCACGGTCGCCGGCCGTCTCGGTTCACTCATGTCCGAGACCGACTTGCAAGACACCAACTGGCAGACAATCGATCGAGCCTTCGACTGGCAGGCGCCCTACTTCAGCTTTGGGCCTCTGAACCTTCGTTGGCCCCTAGGAGGATGGACGCTCGTACTTGAACAGACGGTCCTCCGAGGAGCGCCGCATCCGGTACTTGGAGGCATCGGCGCCGTCAATATCGAAGCGCTCTGGGACACACGCGAAGCCGACATGGCGCTCGGTGGCAGCGTCGGAGCCCTGTGCGCCCACGCGCTTCAAAACGACGGCGCTGGCTGCGTCCCCTGCGCCGATGGCAGCGAGGCCTGCCTGGACCTGTTGCTCTTGAACGTCCCGACCCGAATCTGGACGGGCGATCTGCAGCAGGTGCTCTGAGCGGCACCGCGACGAAAAACTAGACGGAGTCGCCCGGTCGGTACTTCAGGCTCTGCTGAATCTGGCCCGGAAGATCCGGTGTGAAGCAGCGGCGACAGCGAGCCTCGTAGGACTCGGTCTCACCGACAAGCACCCGCTCGGCCCGATTCACCAGGCGCTGGCTTCGATCAGCGGGATTGCCACACTGCATGCAGATTGCGTGATTCTTAGTCACGTATTCCGCCACCGCCATAAGCGTCGGAATGGGCTCAAACGGCTCGCCCCGATAGTCCTGATCGAGGCCAGCGACCAGCACACGACAACCGGAATTCGCCAGGCTCTCCACAACCGGAACAATGTCGGGGCCAAAGAACTGCACCTCATCCACCGCGACCACCTGAATCGACTGGCCCAGGCGCCAGACGTCTTCAGCCGTCTCGACAACATGACAGCGCAACGACATCCGCGAGTGCGAGACGATCTCGTCTTCGGAATATCGATTGTCGATGCGTGGCTTGAAGATCCGCACTTCCTGCTTGGCGTAGCGGGCGCGCACCAGCCGTCGGATCAACTCCTCGGTCTTACCCGAGAACATGCAGCCTGTGATGACCTCGATCCAGCCGGTCCCCTGCGGTGTCAGGTACATGTGCCTCGTTCCTGGAGTATCGGTGGTAAGCCCGGCAACTTACGAGAGCCGGAAGCGAGTCCGGTCGGCGTTCTTCCACGCAAGGTGCGTAGTCGGGCCGTCCTGATCGATGGGCGTGAACTGAGCAAAGCTACCGAAACAATCGCGTGGCAGCGGATGATCTGCCCATGGATTGTGCAAGACCCTCATGCTGAAGACCACCTTGTCGCGAGCCCACTCTTTATCAGCCAGCACTACAGCTGAGAGGTGCGAGAAGCCCGAATCCGTAAAGAACCCATACT
This sequence comes from uncultured Rickettsiales bacterium, assembly GCA_964512375.1. Lineage (GTDB taxonomy): Bacteria > Myxococcota_A > UBA796 > UBA9615 > UBA9615 > UBA6601. The sequence continues at coordinate 1,917 of CAZEIY010000202.1, forward strand.
TGCTGCTGGCCTGCTGATAGGAGCGCACCTGCTCGCGACGGCCGTTGTGAGTGGTCCAGTGGAAGCTGTAGTCAGGCTTTCCGTACATGTAGTCCTGCATGAAGCCCTGCGGCAGGGTCCAATGCTCGTTGGAAAATACTGTCGCCACCAACGGCTTGCCTGCCGGCGCATCGGCATCACCCGAATCCACCAGGCGTGTGACACAACCACCAATCGACTCGAGGACTTCGGGCGTGTGGAGCGGAGAGATACGGAAGCGAACGAGCGAGCGGCGATCCTGCTGCAGCTTGTCGAGTATTGAGAACTCCAGGTGGATGGTCTCGTCCCGATACTCGGCATACTTCCCGTGCCAGTCGCCGTCGTCGAGCGAATCGAGCCAGACCTGCAGCGCACGCTTGATGGGCCGGGGGTCAAAGTCGTACGGCAACCACTTCTTCAGATAGATGGAGAAGTGATAGTGGTGGTGGATCTGGTTCAGCTCACGAACGAGGTGTCGATATACGCTCGTGGAGCCCCGCAATTGCACCTCGGGGAGGTAGGCCACAACGCCAAGTCCGAACTCACAGTCGCTATGAGACTTGACCGTCATCCAGCCACCGGGCCGCGTAGCATGCTGACCAACGGAGATGTCGTGGTAGCGCATGATCTCGTGCATCGCGAGCTCACTGAACGCCTGAAAGAACACCTCATTCTCGAGCTGCACCAGGCGATCGCCATAGAATGACTGCGCCTCAGGATCCACATGCCCCCACCACTCCTCGAGCTGGGTTCGGAAGCCCTGAATCGCCGGCTCCTCTCGAGTCAGAAGTGACACGAGGAAAGACGGATGCGGGCTCGGCAACTGCGCGAGTTCTTCACGCAACTCGTCAGTAAAGAGCGGACTTGAACTCAAGGAAACACTCCGTGGGCCGAGGCAGAAGGCCCGAACGAAAGAGTATACGCAGCTTCGGCCACGACGCGCAAAGCCCCCACAGGCTCGAAGTAACGGAAGCCCAGGAACGATAGCTGCCCGCACTCGGAGGCCTGACCAACACCCCTGGTGACTCCGCAACGTAGGCCTATAATCGCAGCCATGAAAGCTGATGAGCTAGCCCGCGCTGTGTTCGCTACCATCGATGAAGGCATCCTTCAGCGCCTCTATGACGTGGCCTCGGTTCGCCCCGAGGCTATCCTGGCCGACCTTCGGGAAGCAGGACACGAAGCTGAGACCATCGAACAACTGCAGGCCCTGCCAACCGAAGTCCTTGATTCCCTGGCCGACCGCTACATACGGAGCGCAAAACGGAAAGCCGCGATGGGTGGCGCATCCATGGGACTCGGAGGATGGCTGGGTCTCGCGCCGGGCCTGTCGCAGATGCTGGTTCTGGTACTGCGACTGGGGCAGCGTATCTCGCTCACCTATGGCTTCGATTACCGCAGCGAGCGTGGCGAACTGGAACTATGGAAGGGCCTCGCCTCAGCCGTTGGGGCCAGTCTCCGCTGGGAAGGAACGGAAGCAGAGTTGATGAAGAGACTGCCCGTAGCGGTCACTGGCAGCGGCGCCCTCACCAACCCACTGCTGATGCAGGCCCTTCGCGCCGTAATCGCGCGAGTAGCGCTGACTTCGAGTCGCCAGGTCAGCCGCTGGCTACCGCTGGTCGGTGGCGGGACTGGGATGGTCTTCAACTACCTCGAGGTCGACCGGATCGGTCGGCGGCTCAAGGCCAACTGGAGAGCACAGCACGTAATCTCCAGCTTCGACACCAGCTCTGCCATCGAGGTGGAGATCCTTGAGTGAACTCGCGCCCTCCCTTTGATACCCTGCCGCCGCAACCTGAAGCTCCCACTCCGCAACCGCTCCCTGGCCGCCAAATGAACATCTTGCTTCCCCTACCCCGACTGATTCTTCGCAATCCTCTCCCCGGTCTCCTTGCAGTCCTCATGTTGACGTCTGCGTTGGGCTTCCCGATCCCAGCCTGGTCTCAGTCCGACGACGACGACAGCGCCAGCATCACCACTCCCGTTCAAGCCGAGTACGAGCTGGAAGCCGATGACGGGTCCGGTGCCTGGGCACTCATTTCGCACGCAGATCCGGTGGTCAAGACCGTAATGTTCGTGCTGCTGCTCTTCTCACTCGTCTCCTGGGCGATCATCGTCCAGCGCTGGTCGCTGATACGACGAGCCTGGCAACAGAGCGAGGAGTTTCTCGAGTCCTTCTGGCGTACCGACTCCCTCGAGGCTGCCCACAGCGAGCTCGACCTCTTCCCAGACTCCCCGGTGGCTCAGGCCTTTGACGCTGGCTATCGCGAGCTTCGCAAGCTGCAGGCCGCGGGACCGGGGACCGCCCACGGTGGCATCGACAATGTCTCGAGGGCACTTCGTCGCTCCGCATCCCAATCTCTGACTCGACTGGAACGTTGGATTCCCTTCCTCGCTTCCTGCGGCAGCGCTGCGCCGTTCATCGGCCTGTTCGGCACCGTGTGGGGCATCCTCCTCGCCTTCCAGAAGATCGGTACCAGCGGCACTACGTCAATCGCCGAAGTAGGCCCCTTCATCGCCGAAGCGCTGGTGGCTACCGCCGTCGGCCTGTTCGCCGCCATTCCAGCCGTGCTCTTTTTTAACTACTTTGCCAGCCGCCTCAAGGTGCTGGCCGCTGAGATCAACCACTTCAGCTACGACTTCCTCAATCTCGTCGAGCGCCACCAGCGCGGACGCGGACAGGGCGGGGCCTGAGCAATGGCCATGGGAGCAGGTGGTGGAGGTGACTGGCAGGAGCCAGGTGTGCAGACCATGCTCAGCGAGATCAACGTCACCCCGTTCGTCGACGTGATGCTGGTCCTTCTGGTCATCTTCATGGTCACGGCTCCACTCCTTACCCAGGGAATGGAGGTCAATCTTCCCAGGGTATCGGCGACCAACCTTGAGCAGATGGAGCAACAACCAGTCGTTCTCACGGTGAACGCACACGGCCAGTGCTACGTGCTCGAGCAGGAGTTCGACTGCGATGAGCTGGGCACCCGGCTTCCGGCCATCTACGAGCACCGTAGCGATCGAAGCCTCTTTGTCCGGGGCGACGTCGACACGCCGTATGGCAGCCTGATGAAGGTACTCGCGGCCGGCCGCAAGGCTGGGGTCATCTCAGTCGGCCTGGTGACCGAGCCACCTAGAGACGATGACTGAGGCTTCGACGCAGCTCAGAAACCCGGCACAGCCGTGAGTGTCTCGGTCCACTCCCAGGCGCGCGCGCGTCCACCGTATCGCAGCGTGCTTGGTAAAGGGAGATCACCGCTGGGCCTCGCGCTGATTCCTTCGGTCCTACTCCATATGGGACTCGCATTCGCACTGATGATGGGTTGGAACACGCCGGACAGACGCCCGATGATCGAGCGTGATGTCTACATGGTCTCGGCGGTCGTTCTCCCCAAGGCCGACGGACTACCCGACCGAGCGAGCGCCCCACCACCGACAGCAAAAGGGGAAGCTGGCACCAAAGCGGCGCCTCCTCCAAAGCCGAACGAGATGGTGCTCAAGAAGCCAAGCGAAGAGGCGACAGAAGGGGAAGAGGAGAAGCCTGAAGAGGAGCCGCCACCCAAGACCAGCAAGGCTCCCTCCCGGGCGGATCTACTGGCAAGCCTGGATAGCGAAGAAGAAGAGTTCCGATTCGCAACCGATCCCGATGGAGACGAGCAGGCCAAGCCCGACCTCAGCCTCAAGCAGCAGTATGGACGCCAGTTAACCGCCTACCAACGCATGGTCCGCGATGCCATCCAGTACAACTGGTTCCCAAAGTATGCCGGCCCAGCACGTGCTGACGCATGGACGGCCATTGGCTTCACGATTGACGATGCAGGAAACATACGTGACCCGCAGATCGACCACAGCAGCGGCGACTTCGTCTACGACCAGAGTTGTCTGCGCGCAGTCACTCGAACACGTCGGGTGCGGCGGCCGCCGGCGGGCGAGAATCGAGCGATTTCTGTAGGATTCTCTCCTCAGGACAAGCAATGACAGCGCCCAATCTTCCAGCTCGGAGTACCTCTCGAAGCCGCAGTGGCGCGCGCACATGCGGCCCTGCCACGCTGATTGTCCTGACGGTCACGCTGCTGTTCGCTGCGGCCTCCCCTGCTCATGCCAAGGAAGCCAAGTCCTTCATCCAGATCGTCGGCGGCAGCAAGTCGACTCTGCCTCTCGCCTTACCCGAACCGCGTGCAGGGAACGGCACAGACACTGCGACGACTTCTGGGCTCTGGGATGTCATCCGTTCCGATCTTGAGCACGCCGGCTACTTCGCCATCATCGAACCCGAGGCGTACATCGAGGATGCTACTGCCGGTATCGCGCCTGGCGAGTTTGACTTCGACAACTGGCGACTGCCCGGCGCGGTCGGCCTGGCGAAGATGCGCTGCACCGGCAGCGGCCCGAATCTGACCGTCGAACTGTATGTCTACGATGTCGATGCCGGCGTTCAGATGCTGGGCCGACGAATCAGCGGCCACCCCGATGACCTGCGCCGGCTGGCACACCGGACGGCCGGAGCCATCGTCGAG
>CAZEIY010000202.1:6460-7541 GCA_964512375.1 uncultured Rickettsiales bacterium
TTCGATACCCGCATCGCTGCCGTGGCGGACTTTGGTCAAGGCAAAGAGATCTATACCTTCGACTACGATGGTGCTAATCCACGCCCTGTGAGTCGTAATGGCTCACTCAACCTGGCGCCCTCGTGGTCCCGCGATGGCACACGGATCGCGTACACGTCCTACCGGGACAACAATCCCGATCTGTGGATCACCAACCTACGCACGGGACGCCACACCAAACTCTCTGGACGCCCTGGAATCAACGTCGGCGCCAGCTGGGCACCCGACGACCAGTCTCTGGTTCTGACGCTGAGTAAGGATGGTGACTCCGAGCTCTACTCCCTCGACGACAAGGGCTCGATTCTCAGCCGCTTGACCCGGCAGTGGGGTATCGACGTCAGCCCGGCGTTCTCACCCGATGGCAAACAAATCGCCTTCGCCAGCAGCCGAAACGGCAACCCGCAAATCTTCGTGATGGATATGGATGGCAGCAACGTACGCCGACTCACACACTTAGGTGGCCACAACGTCAGCCCGGCGTTCTCACCCGATGGCACCCAGATCGCCTTCGCAGGTCGAGATGAGGGCCGCTTCGACATCTTCATAATCAACATCGATGGCACCGGCCTACGGCGCCTTACCCAGAGCAATGCGGATGACGAAGACCCCAGCTTCTCGCCCTCAGGCTCCCACATCCTGTTCAGCTCCACCCGGGACGGACACGCAAAACAGCTCTACGTGATGACCACAGACGGTAACCACACGAGCCGCATCTCTACCGCGAATGCCTCGCTCAGCAATCCTCGCTGGGGACCACGCATTCCCTGAATAGGGTCACTAGAGCGAGCCCACGGCGAAGTGAATCTGCACAAAGTCGCCCATGGGGATGTCGGGAAGATACTTCGCATTGGCAATAGCGAAACCGACATCCAGGCGGAGCGGACCGATGGGCGTGATACGACGGATTCCGACTCCGATGCTTGGATGAAGTACTGGGGTCAGACCCGAGTCGATACCCTCGGGAACGTCCCGATAGAACAGCGCATTACCTGCGTCGTGGAACAACACCAGGCGCCAGCTCTCCAAGCCTGGCAGAGGTAGG
>CAZEIY010000203.1:0-5159 GCA_964512375.1 uncultured Rickettsiales bacterium
GCTCATGGAGCAGGAGTTGTCGACGACCCAGAGGATGTCGGTGGCGTTGTTGCCTTCCTGGAAGTATTCATCGATGTTGCTGGCGCCGAGTTGGGCGATGCCGTACTGGGTCGCAGTGGCATCCGGGCTGCTCGGATCATTACTCTCGATGTGGAGCACGCCGGTGTCCGGTTGGACGTCGATGGGCACGTAGTGGACCTGGACGCTGACCTCGCTGCCGCCCTGGCTGAGGGGATCGAGGACCAGGCCATCGGGGAGGTTGTGAACCAGACTCATCTCGCCGTTGCCGCCAAGATCTTCGAACCAGATACCGTCTTCTTCGATCTCAAGTGGAGCGCGGCCAATATTGGCGATGGTTATCTCGAGTTGACTGACGCAGCCGAGCTCAGGGTTGCCGAAGTCGAAGACAGGGGGCTCGATTGCAATGGCAGGAGCCAGCCCTTCAGCCAGGAGTCGCACCAACACGGCAGGGTTCTCGCGGTCGTTGGAGATAACCGTCATCGAGCCATCGGTGTGCTCGTCCTGGACCGGGCTGTACGCGAGCTGTACCAGCGTCGTGGACTCAGGCGCGAGTAGCCGCTCCCAACTTGCTTCGTTGACTACGCTGAAGTTCCCATCGATCACCAACTCTTCGACATGGAGCGTATCCGTGCCGATGTTGCGGATCATCACATCCTTTTCGCGGGTCTCGCCGGCATACACCTCGCCAAAGTCGACGAGCAGAGGATCACTCGGGTGATCGCTGCTGACCTCGATAGTGGCCTGAACCCTGGTGGGTAGGCCCGCGCCGGGCTGGCCGATCAGAGTGGTCTCTGAACAGCCGAGCAGGCCTGTTGAGAGAAGGCTTGCTGAGCCGATCGCGATGGCCGAGAGGATGAACTTGCTTCTAAAGCGCACGACTGCACCTCCTTGATGGAACGGTGTCAATCTTGGCTGAGGTCGGGGGGAAGTCAAGGGCACCGTTCTGTGGTCCCTGCGCGCGAGCCCGCGCACGTAGGCAGGTCTCGTCGCCAGGCCCTGGGTCGCAGTGCCGCTTCCAGCGCCTTGCCTTTCAGGAGTGCTTCGCGCCACTCTGCCCCTGCCTCGGAGTCATAGACGATGCCTCCACCGACTCCGTAGGAGACCTGACCACCTCGGAAGACCATGGTTCGGATCGCTACAGACAGGCACATCGATGAGTCCAGACCGATCCAGCCGATGGCTCCTGTGTAGGGCCCCCGTCTGCTCTGTTCCAACTCTTCGAGGATGCCCATGGCTCGCACCTTTGGAGCTCCGATACACGACCCCGGCGGAAAGCAGGCCCGCAGCAGGTCGAAGGCGTCCCTTCCTTGAGCGAGGTTCCCGCGGACGTCGCCCACAAGGTGCCAGACTGAGGGATGCGCTTCGGGCATCAGGGAGTCATTACGGTCAACGCTGCCGGGGCTGCAGACGCGCCCAATGTCGTTGCGCACCAGATCGACGATCATGGCCAGTTCCGCTCGGTCCTTGCCAGAGCGTACGAGTGAATCTCTTGCCTTCCAATCGGCTTGAGAATCTTCCGGAACTCGCGCGATCGTTCCCTTGATCGGCTTCGAGCGCACCTGGCCTTCCGGATGTAGCTCAAGGAAGTTCTCAGGGCTGGTGGAGACCAGCGTGGTCCCCGGCAGGTCGACGTAGGCAGCATAGGGAGCGGGATTGTCGTGGAGCAGTCGCAAGAACACGGCCAGTGGGGTCCCGGGCTCGGGGCAGCTGCCGCGGAAGCGTAGGGTCAGATTGGCCTGGTAGATGGTCCCTGCGCGAATGTGCTCGCGGATCGTCTCGACAGCCAGGGTGTGACTCTTCTCGTCGAGTTCGGGCCTGAGCTCCCCAGAGACTCCTGCGTGTTGCGAGGGTTGCCAGAGAGCCTCTTCGCCAGCTCGTTGCCAGTGATCAAGCAGTCGGTGTGGCGCGCCAGGCAGCCGGTGGTGAGTAAAGGAACCGCTCTGTTTCGAGATCACCAGGACCTCGTCGTAGATGCCCAGGAGGAAATCCCACGGCAGGTCGGGGTCGAGGAGCGCTGGAAGATCTTCGAATCGGCGACCCAGATCGTAGGAGAAGCAGCCGGCAAGGCCACCGCGGAAGGTAGGCGCAGCCTCGCTCTCTGAGGAAGGGGCCCGAGGGGAGGAAAGATGCAGGCGTCGCGCAATATCCTGAAGTCGCTCGAAGGCGTCACCTGGGCCGGGGTCAGCGTCCCTCAGCCGTCGGAGCCAGCCCCGGTCACCAGCAGGTCCAGGGATGAGATCCAGGAAGTTGCCTGATCCGCGAATCCACACAGCGGGCTCGGCGGAGATGACGGTTCGACTCTCGCTTGTCGGGCAGTTGGCTGTCTCCAGCCACAGGGCACCAGGACGCCGAGCGATTGAGAGCAGCCGCTTGTGCAGAGCGTTGGGAGGGGCCTGGTCGGACGTCGGTTGTTCGTACACCTGGTGTGTCGCCGAAGATGGGGAGGCTCAGCGCGCCGAGTCGTCATCATCGCCGTCGGCGGCGATGGTGATCCCGGCGGAAGCGGAGGAGATCCCGATCACCACCCCGGGTAGAGAATCAATCTCGATGTCTGCTCGCACCTCGCGACGAACATCGAGCAGGGCGGTGCCCTCTGGCAGTACATCGAGGTCACCAGCGGTGAGCGTGAATTCGCCGTCATCCTGGACTCGGCAGGAGACCCAGAACAGGGAGTCTCCGGACGAACGGGTCACGACGATTGAGATCTGGTTCATATCCTGACCACCGAGCCACTCCACGGTGACCTGCCCTCCCGACTCTTCGAGTGAGCTGATGGCGACGCTCGGGGGAGTGCCCAGCGCTCCATCAAATTCGGTAGCAGGCATGTCCGGTCCACCGCTGGTTCGAATGTCGAACTCGTCGTTTGGTGTCCACGAGGTGTAGGGAAGGACGTCCTGGAAGTAGCCGTTCGAGAGACTCAGGCCGTATTCGTCATCAGCCATCACCAAGCTCATGTTGCCGATGTCGGAGGTGGAGTCGGGGATCTCGAAGCGTCCGCTGGATGACTCGCCGCCGTGGCAGGTGTCGACGTCATTGGGGGGCTCTGGTCGCATCTCGACACTCTGGTGCGGGAACCAGGAACCGACCGCGCGGATCACCGCGCCCGTGGTCCCCTCGACGTCGCTCCGAGTCACCTCGATGCGTGCGACCGCCCATGTCTCGTCAGGATTGCCAGGGTCGTCGTCATCATCGGAGGATGAGCCTCCCCCTTGGATGCTGCCCCACTGGAACGGTTCTTCTTCCTGATTGCAGCCAATCGTGGCGAGGGCAGCAAGCAGGCAGAAGGTGAGAAGAGTGCGCGCGTAGGTCAGGCCGTTCGTAGTCATAGCGTCCCTCATCATACAGGCGCCGGGTCAGGCGCTCGGAGTTATGCTGGCAAAGCCACGCTGAAAGGCAGTCGCTGCCTGGCTACAGCTCAGCGCGCCCGTCACCGCGGCGATGGTAGCGACGGCATGTACTCCCGTCCCCAGCAGAAGGGGAAGTCGCTCCAGATCGACACCACCGATGGCTACCACCGGTACCGTAGCCTCAGTGACCACCTGCTTCAAGGAAGCCAGCCCTACGGGAGCGTGGGGGAACCGTCTGTCCAGAGCGCTGTGGTGCTTGCCGGCGGCGCTAAAGATCGGGCCATAGCCGATGTAATCGATTGGCATACGGCAAGCCGCGCGGGCCTGGGCGGGGCTGTGGGTGCTCAGGCCAATGAGCACTTCCTCTCCAAGAGCTCGCCGGGCCTCTCGCGGGTCGGTATCGTCCTGGCCCAGGTGAACTCCGACTCCCGAAACCTGGACAGCGACATCGAGCCGATCGTTAACTACCAGCCTCGCCCCGGTCTCTGCGCATAGCTGCTGGAGCGCCGGCAGAATCTCGAGATGTTGCTCGGCGGAGGCATCCTTCATGCGTAGCTGGAGGACTTGAACTCCCGCATCCAGGAGAATCTGCCCCAGAGTAAGGTGGTCCAGCGCGTCGTTGGCGCTCGTGTCCACCATGCCGTAGAGCCCTGCGACTTCAACTCTGCCCGTTCGGGACTGCAATGCCTCGCGCTTCCTGAGAATCTCAGCGCTTGCGACCGCGATGAGCGCGGTAGCTATCGGTATCCAGGGAGTGGGCATCCAGCTTGCGTCGCAGCGTGTTGCGGTTGATCCCCAAGAGGGCTGCTGCACGCAGTTGATTACCCTCCATACGTTTCATGACGAGGTCCAGGATCACCCGTTCTGAGGCGCCAACTACCAGGTCGAAGAGGTCGGACTTCTCACCGACCTCGGGTTCTGGATAGGTGCGCACGACGGGCCGCAAGCGCTTGACTAGAGTGGCCTCGAAGCTCTCTTCCTGGGCGCCGGTTCGGCGCATTGTGAGACGGCCTGTCGGCCCTAGGAGGTCTTCGACTCGAATAGATGGCCCGTGGGCGTAGGTTGCAGCACGGACGAGCACGTTCTCGAGCTCTCGGACGTTGCCAGGCCAGGTGTAGTGGCAGAGCCAGTCGATGGCCTCTTCGCTGAGAGAGCGGTCTGGGATGGAACCGCTGGAGGAGTGTTTCCTCAGCAGCCAGTTGGCGAGCGGTGGGATGTCGTCGATTCGGTCGCGCAGCGCTGGTAGGTGGATTGTGAGTACATTCAGGCGGAAGAAGAGGTCCCGGCGGAAGTGTCCGGATCGGACATCCTCGGCCAGATCGCGGTGGGTGGCTGTGATGATGCGCACGTCCGCTTGGACTTCCTTGTCTGCCCCCAGGGGATAGAAGCACTTCTGTTCCAGGACACGCAGCAGCTTGGCCTGGAGAGCTAGCGGCATTTCGCCCACTTCATCGAGGAACAGGGTTCCACCGTTGGCGGCGAGGAACTTGCCCTGCGTGGCAGTGTGAGCTCCGGTGAAGGCGCCCTTCACGTGTCCGAACAGATCGGCCTCGAGCAGTTCTCCGGGAATTGCGGCCGTGTTCACCGCTACAAAGGGGCCATCAGAGCGGTTGCTCTCCTGGTGGAGGATTCGTGCCACCAACTCTTTGCCTGTGCCGCTCTCGCCACTGACCAGGACCGAGTGCGGGCTTCCTGCAGCACGCCCTATGCACTTGAAGACGCTCTGCATGGCCTTGCTGTGCCCGTAGAGTGTGCGTGAGTCGGGGGACGAGGAGGTTCCGCTTCGGTCCT
>CAZEIY010000203.1:5169-7487 GCA_964512375.1 uncultured Rickettsiales bacterium
GTCGGTCTCGAACGGCCCGCATGACCAACTCTTCGAAGAGATCGACGTCGAACGGCTTGCAGAGGTACTCGTACGCACCAGCCTTCATCGCCTGGATGGCGTTCGACATGGTGTTTTGCGCTGTGATGATGATGACGTGGGGCGGGTCTGAGAGGCTCGAGACCTGCGTGAGCACCTCGAGGCCAGTGAGCGAAGGCATCTTCAGGTCCACTATGGCGACATCGAACTGGTCGTCACGCAGCATCTGCATGGCACTTCCGCCGTCTCCTGTCTGGTGAACATCCAGCCCCTGACTGGAGAGAGCCTTGTCCATCACGATACGCAAGCTGAGGTCATCCTCAGCGATAAGAACTCGGGAGCCCATCAGGCGCTCACCTCCACGGCTCGGCTTCCTGGCACAGCGGGCCAGGAGCGTAGTGAGTCCGCCCAGGTGTTCGGGTCGGTTCTGTTTTGAGCGGGAAGCCGCTCGTAGAAGATCAGTGTAAACCGTGCCCCGAGCCCAGGTCTCGGATCCAGTAGTAATCGGCCACTGTGTTCTTCGATAGCGAGCCTCGTAACGAAGAGGCCCAGGCCCGTGCCCTCGGCCTTGGTGGTCGAGAACGGGTCGAACAGCATTGAGCGCCGCGCTGGATCGATCCCTGCCCCGTCATCGGTGACCTCGATGGCAACGGGGCAGCCACGGTCCTGCCCAGAGTCGGTGAGTCTCTGGTCCGAGTCGACACGCGTTCTGACAAGTACCCGCGAAGTAGCTGCCTCCACTGCATTGCGGAGGAGATTGCTGGCGGCCTCTCTTATGCGCTCTTCGTCGCCTTCGACAGTGGGTAGAGAGGGGTCGAGGTCCAGGGTGAAGGAAATCTTGCTGCTGTCCCCACCGCGTGCCTGAAGCAGTGCGACCTCGTTGTGAATGATGCGATTGAGGCTGTGGTCTCCGCGCAGAAGTGGGCGGGGCCGACAGAGCGACATGAGTCGCTCAACCAGCATGTCGATACGGTCTGATTCTCGGATGATCAGAGCGGTGAGTTCGCGCTGCTCTTCGGGCTCCAGGTCTCGTTCGAGAAGTTGGGCAGCCCCGCGAATTCCGCCAAGTGGATTGCGGATCTCATGGGCCATTCCTGCCGCGAGGCTGTCGAGCCAGGCGAGACGTCGTTGGAATCCTCGCGCGGCATCGGAGGCGAGCAGATCATCTTCTGCCGTGAGGAGGAGGATGACTTGACCCGGCTGAGCTCCAGGCGCTCCGGTGATTCGGAGATGCTTCGTCGCGAAAGGACGCTGCCAGGTGATGTTTGGGCAGGTGCACGAAGAGGATCCTGCGAGGATTCGTTCCGTGACTTCTGTCGCTTGCTGCGGCAGATGTTGGGCAAGCTCGCTGCCACGCAGCCGCTTCGGGCTCAAGCCAAGCAATTCGGCCGCGCGGCTGTTCACATTCACCACGCGACCAGCCTCGACCAGCACGACGCCGCCGGGTAAATGCTCAAGTATGCTTGCGGCCTGTTCGCCGGTCATCGTGCTTCGCGTAGCTCCCATTTGCGCCGCAGCGCGTACGGTTCCTGAAACGACTGCCCGTGGGGCCGGCGCACTACCAAGCATTCGATTTACCGCATGCCAGTGCGCCGAATTACCCAGGAGCCTGACCGTCGCCGGGGATACTCGGAAGCCGCTACAGAGTGATTTTTATCACAGCAACTGAGCGCATTTCCGGCCAAAAAGACGGCACCGACGATCTTTGTCGCAAGTATCTGGGGATGCAGAGAAAATACCCATTCACTTCAGAACGTGATTGACGACTGTGCGGTAATTTGTGCCAATATAAGCAACAATGCTAGTTGTGCCCCCCGCTGTCCTGACCGTTGTCTGTCGGATCGTACCTGTCGCCGGATGCTTTTTGCTGCTCAGTGCTGCTGTTTGCCCGGTCTGGTCGCAAGGCGGGGAGCCGGTCAGTGGGAATGCTGGGGAGCGTCTCGCTCTGGGGGCAGAGCGGCAGAGTAATGAGCGGGCCGCTTCAAAGCTCGGACCGGCTGCGCGGGCTGAGACTCAGCGTCGGGTGGAGTTACTCGAGAAGTTACGCAACCTCGGTGACGAGCCCAGTCCTTCCGCAGCTCCTGCCCTGGTTGGTCAGGAGATTGAGGAGCTGCTACGTGATGTTCTGGACGGTCTTGAGGTGCACGAGGGCAAGGCTGTTCTTGAGGCCGCTGCCGAGCGTGCTCAGGTCGAGACCGAGGAGGGGTCGTATTTTGGGGCGTCGGATCATCTGGTCCATCCTTCTCTCGACCTCTATCAGGATCCTCTGAAGGCCTACAGTGACAGGCCAGAACTGCATC
>CAZEIY010000204.1:0-7459 GCA_964512375.1 uncultured Rickettsiales bacterium
TCCACGAAGACCGCAGCCACAACATGCGTATAGGTCCGATAAGAGGCTTTATGTTAACTCTGCTGAGGTAGGAGTGACCGCGCAGGCCACCGAGATCACAGAAGTACCCTGCCAAAAAGCAGGTGGGTCTGTCGGTCCCTGTGGTCCCATTTTCCTGGCTCGGGCCCTGGTTGCCCTGGCCCTCTGCCTGAACGCCACGGCCTGTGAACCTACCGAGCCGAGCCCCGATGACGACGACGACTCGGCGGCTGAGTGCCGCTCGTGCGCTGGTGACTGGTCGGTCTCAACCCAAGCTGAGCTCGACGCGATCACCGGCTGCGATGCGATCGAGGGCAAGCTCACGCTGACTACAGCGACGGAGGAAACACTCGACCTCACGGTGCTCTCCTGCCTGCAGTCGGTCGGCGGAGACCTCGATATTGTGGACAATGAGGGGCGCACCAACCTCGCTGGCCTCGAAGGAATCACCACTGTCGGCGGAGACCTCCAGGTTCGGGACAACCAGGGACTGATCAGCCTGACCGGTCTCGAAGGCCTGACCCAGGTAGGTGGCTCGATAACCATCTCGTGGAACCCCGAGCTCGAGGACCTCGCCGGACTCCGGTCCGTAACTCAGGTCGGTGAATCCATCGGCATCTCGGTCAACGGCGCGCTGAGCGACATCAGCGGCTTTCAGTCGCTCCTCTCCCTGCCCAGCGACCTTCTGCTGTCGCGAAACAATGCGCTCCAACACGTCTCGGGCCTGGAATCTCTGGCCTCGCTGGGGGGCGACCTGAGGATCGACGAGAATCCAAGCCTCGAGGATCTCGATGGCCTGAGCGCGCTCCAGGTGATCACCGGGGACCTGAACATCTCCTGGAACGGCAACCTGTCCAGTCTCGACGGCCTGGCCAACCTCGAGGGCACCGGCGTCGACGTGGACATCTACCGCAACGTGGCGCTAACCAGCCTGAGTGGCTTCGGCTCCCTTGAGTCCGTCGGAGCGGACATGCGCATCCGCGAGAACTCCGGCCTGCTCCACCTCGATGACCTCAGCAGCCTGACGTCGGTAGGGAGCGACCTCACGATCTCAACCAACACGAGCCTCGCCAGCGTCTCCGGCCTGATTGGGCTCGAAACAGTGGGCGGCGGGCTGCGAATCCATAACAATGAAGGCCTGTGCCAGGCCGATGCGCAGTCCATAGCCGAGCAGGTGCCTGCGCAGAACGCCCCTCTGGTCAACGACAACACGGGACCGTGTCCATGAGAATCGAGAGACCCACGCTGCTTCTGCTCCTTGGTCTGGGCCTCCTGCTCGCTGCGGCCTGTGTCGCGAGTGACTCCGAGGGCAAATATCCAGGGGACTGTAGTGACGGCGTGGACAACGATGCCGACGATGCGATCGACTGCATGGACTCAAGCTGTGCCGGCGCACCAGACTGCATCGCAGGCGACGATGATGACGATGACGATGATGTGAACTCAACAACCTGTGCCGGCTCCTACGTGGTGGACTGGATCGACACCGGCGCGGACATCAATGCGATCGCCCACTGCGAGGTCATCAAAGGGAGTCTGTACATCATCGATACCGGCCAGCGTCACGATGAGACCAGGACCCATGTGGACGAATTGTCCAACCTCACCGAGATTGGCGGGAGCCTGTACCTGCGGGACAACGAGGGCCTCACCAATCTCGATGGCCTCTCGAGCCTCACCCACGTCGGCGGAGAGTTATCCATCTGGGACAACCATGGCCTCGCTGATCTGAACGGTCTCTCCAACCTCACGACGGTCGGTGGGGGGCTCTCAATCAGTAGCTACGACACCCTGACTGGCCTCGGTGGGCTGTCGAGCCTCACCTCCATTGGGGGGCGCTTCCTGTTGCACGCGAGCCACCAGCTGACCGGCCTCGACGGGCTGTCGGCGCTCACATCGGTGGGTGGCGACCTGAGCATCGATGAGAACAATGGCCTGACGAACCTCACCGGCCTGGCTGGTATCGCCAACATTGGTGGCTCTCTGAATATCACCACCAACCTGACCCTCACCAATCTGGCGGGTCTGACCGGACTCACCGGCGCAGACGCCATCGGAGGAGGGCTCAACATCTCGGGCAACGACGTCCTGGTCGACATGGACACGCTGTTGGGGGTCTCCGGCATTGGCGACGAGCTTGAGATCCGCAACAACGCCTCCCTGACCAGTATCACGGGCCTGACGGACCTCACCTCCGTTGGGGGAAACATCGACATCTCGAGCAACCCAGACCTCTGCCAGAGCATCGTCGACACCTTCACGTCTGCATGCGAGTCCTGCGGATCAATCAACACGGGCAACAACAATGATGGTTGCTGATTACGGCGACAGAAACCGCCTGCCTGCGCTGCTGACCGGCGCACTGCTCCTGCTGAGCGTCGGGGCTTGCGGGCCGACCGTTGAGGTGGACGGCGACGAGGACGGCTTCAACCTCAGCGACGGTGACTGCAACGACAGCGACCCTGCCACCTACCCCGGCGCCGCAGAGTTCTGCGACGGCGAAGACCGCAACTGCGACGGAGCGGCCAATTGCTACCTGACTACGGTGAGTGCAGGTGCGGACCACAGCTGCGGCCTGACCGCAGCCGGAGATCTCGTTTGTTGGGGAGGAAATGAGGAGGGGCAGTCAGAACCTCCCACAGGCATCTTCACTCAGGTGAGCGCAGGAGACAGATACAACCTCGGCCTGGACACCGATGGCCTGGTCGTCGAGTGGGGCTTTCACAACAGCGGACACACCGCAGCACCTGAGATCCCCTACCTCCAGGTGAGCGCCGGAGTCGAGAACGGCTGCGGCATCGACCTGAATAACGTCGTCCACTGCTGGGGCGACAACGGAGAGGGTCAGTCCGACCCGCCAGCGGGCACGTTCAACCAGGTGAGCACCGGGTGGTTTCACACCTGCAGCACCAACACCGATGGGCAAGCAGTGTGCTGGGGCTATGACACAGACGGTCAGTCCAACGCACCCGATGGGACCTTTCTTGAGGTGTCTGCCGGCCGCTACCACTCCTGCGGCATCGAGAGCAGCGGCGCACTGCTCTGTTGGGGACGCAACGGAGCGGGCGAGTCCAGCCCACCGCCGGGCAGCTTCACTCAGTTGAGTACCGGACTCGACCACAGCTGCGCGATCACAGTCAGCGGAGAGGTGCTGTGTTGGGGTCGCGACGACACAGGACAATCGAGCCCGCCCGGGGGAAGCTTTGTCCAGGTCAGCGCCGGCGAGGCGCACTCCTGCGGTCTGCGAGACACCGGCCAGGTAGCGTGCTGGGGGCGTAACAGCGCCGGCCAGGCGACTCCGCCTGAGTGACCGACACCGCCATGCTAGCGAACCGGGCACAATACGAACTTTGTGGCCCCGTACTTCACTGGCTATCCTGTGCCCTGGTTGAACTATGGATAGACGAACCTTCTTAAAGCTGGCGTCTGGAGCCCTCGCTCCGCTGCTACCTGGTTGTGACGGCGCCCCCGATCCCGGGCCTGGAGTACCGAGAGGAGCCTGGGGTGCTGCCCCTGCCGGCCAGGAACACGCCCTGCTCCCGCAAGAACGGCGACCGGACGGCATCCTCGAGATCTTCCTCATGGGTGGGCTAAGCCCCTGGGAGACCTTCTACACCGTGCCCCAATACAGCGACCCAGCTGCCGGAGGCCCCTTTGCCGGCCAGCAGTGGTGGTCGTTTCAAGATGGCGTAACTCCCAGTGTCTCTGAGTGGCTGGAACAGTGCGATGGGCCAGGCCGCGACCTGTACCAGCCATTCTCCCTCGATGCCCAGGGGCAGATGGTCAACCTCGGGCCCTTTGTTACCCCCCTACGAGACCGGCCGGACATCCTCGCTCGTATGCGGGTCTGGGTCATGTCCCACCCCCTGGAACCCCACGACGTCGCTATCCCCCTCGCCGTCGCCGGACTCCCGATCAGCAACCCCCGAATGGCGGGCCTGGGCACCCATATTCAGCGCTACTTCGCTGCACGCGCCCCTTCAGACCGAACTGCGCCCTACTCCTACAGCATCTTCCAGAACTCGCTGAACCGGCTCGACCTTGGCGCTCCATCGACCGCTCTGGGCCTGCACCCTGCCTCGGCGCAGCCCATCGCGCTGCAGCTCGGTGAGTATCCGACCCTACCGCGGCAGCTACCCAGACCGGGAGTTGCCGGCTACCCGAGTGAGCTGGACGCCCTGGTGGATCACTACACGGCCGCCTTTAGAGAACGTCTGCGCCACGCCGGTGTCGATACGCGCGCTCCAGGGCTCGCCGAGTACCGGGCTGCCCGACACGCGCTGTCCAGCCACCAGGCACTTGAAGCACTTCTATCGACTGCTCTGTTCGAGCGCCCCGAGATCGAGATGTGCTCCCGCCACCCCGCCTATCACAACATCGACGTGATGACGGCCACCGATGAGACCGGCACGGCCATCCAGATGGCTCGTCACCTGCTGACAGCGGGCTCCGAAGCGGCGCGCTACGTCCAGGTTTTCGACGGCGGCATCTTCCCCAACGCCAACGGCCAGGGCTACGACACCCACGACGAGCACGTTCTGGGGCAAGGTGCGAACGTCACGCACATGTGCCGACGGCTGGCAGAGGTAGTCAACGAGCCCGGCGAGGATGACCCCACCAAGCTCGACCTGGATCGACACTTCGTCCTGCTCAATACCGAATTCGGTCGCTCGCCCAGCCCCGAGGTGAGCACCGCCAATCCCAACGGCTTTGGCAGCAATCACTGGCCCTGGGGATACGTGATCGTCGGCTTCGGAGGTCCGATCGACGAAGAACGCTCCGGCATCGTCGGCTCCATCGGTGAAGATTCTATTGCCCTCGAGGCATCCACGCCCAGCGAGCACCGTGCGGCCATGCTGCTGTCCATGGGCATCTGGCCCTTCACCGAGGAGTCGTTTGCCGTCGGGGACATCCAGTCCACGGGCACCGAGCTGGACGCGGCACTGAACGTGAAGAGCAAGATCCTGAGCTACGACTCATGAGCGCCAATCTACGCCTGCTACTCGTTGCGCTGGGCCTGCTGCTGTCCACAGTCACCTGTGTGGGACCCCGAGAGGGGGCCGTGGACGGCGAGTGCGACGATGGCGCAGACAACGATGGCGACGGCACATACGACTGCGACGACGAAGACTGCGCCACTCTGACGCCGTGCCCGGGCGCTTCATTCCAGCCAGGGATGCTGGACGATGCCATCTCTTGCGATGCCGGCGACGAAGCCTTTGTCAGGCGCCTGCTTCCGCAGCTCTGGGGCCGCCAGGCCCGGTCCATCCGAGAGATCGATCTGCTGGTCCAGATCATCGAACAGAGCGATAGGCTGACCCTCGTCCAGGCGATGATGGATAGCGACGAGTTCTCTATCCGCTGGCTCGATGTCGTCAAGGACATGCTGCAGGTGAACCGAGTTGGCGATCGTTCAGGGGTCGGCTGCACGTCCAGCGACCCCTTCGTCCTCGGCGACCCAAGGGCATGGGTCGGCAGACCCGATCTGGCCTCGTTTGTCCGCGACAATCCCCCTGACGGCCCTCAACACTCCGACCCGTGGACTCTCAACGACCTCATCCTGTCAGCGCTGGCCCTGGACGACCTCAGCCCGGTCTTCCGTGCTCAGCTGTTTGCTCAGCTCGGCTCAAAGCTCATCAACCTCGACAACCCGGGTGCCGAGCCCGCCTGGCGCGTCTCCCACGCGAATATCTTCGAGAGCACCTACCTCAATCGGAGAATGTCCTGCCTGCAGTGTCACAACTCGGAGTTCTCGGCGACTGACGACTCAGATCCTGAGCTCGACCAGACCTGGCAGGTCCCCGGCTACTTCGAGCGAGCGCTGTACGGCGGGAGCGCGGGCCGACCTGTTCAGGACCTCGCCGCGTTCTTCCGAGTCGAGGGCGTGCTGGCCATGGAGTTCTATCCAGAGGGCGTGTACCGACCTGGCCTGCACTGGGGTCACGGAGATGGCTTCAATCCCTGGGGCATGCACTCGCGCTGTGGTGAATTCATCCTGCCCGACGACATCGAAGCCGACCCACAGGAATGGAGCGGCTATTTCGTGTCGGCTGTCGATGACCGCCCCAGCATCTGGCACCTTGAGAGTCTGCTCCACTCAGCTTTTGAAGAGCTACGCGCTGATGGACTGGAAGTCGGCGATGACCTCGATGTGGATGGTGAACAGGCGCTGGCCTGGATGGTCGGGATGACGATCTCCGAGCGGGTCTGGACCGAAGTGACCGGACGGCGACTTACCGCACCTCACTTCTTCCCGAAGAACCGCTATCAGCGTGACCTGCTCACCCACCTGACCCATGCCTTCGTAGACGACGACTACTCGCTGCGCTCGCTCATCGAGACCATCGCGCTCCATCCCTACTTCAACCCCGGCCAGCCCAGCCAGTGCGAAGCGTTGGACTCGGCTTACTACATGGCCCCGGTCTTCGATCCGTGGGTCACTGACCACGAGGTCCCCGAGTACCGCCTGAACACTCCGGGTGATTCGGTCAGTCGCCTACCCGCGAGGGTCCTCATGGACTCCGCGATCTTCGCCCTGGGCTGGCCCGACTTTGACCGCAACGTCGAGGCTATCTGGGTGAACCCGGCCCTCGATCCGGGCCATGAGCACGACGACGGCGGCGCTCCCGTCGATGAGAACGGTAATCCCCTCGAGGAGGGCACACCGATCAACGAGGACGGCTTCCCCCTGACTCCGACCTATGCCTTCGAGCTCGGCATCGGCATGTTCATGCTCGACTCTGCGACGGGCTTTCGCAGCAACAACCTGAGCGAGAGCCTCACCTGGGAAGAGGCCCTGGGTTCGTGTGTCGATCCCTTCCCCGAGGAAGTGACCGAAGAAGAGCCCGAAGAAGACGCGCCGGCGCCCGACTGGATCGATGGGTTGCTCGCAGAGGCGCCGGGCGAGCTCACGCTGGGCGACATGCTGCTCACTCTCAAAGACCGACTGACCGCGCGTCCCACCTTCGACAGCGACACCGAACGAGAGCTGCTGGAAGCGCTGGTCGGTCAGGGCCTCGACACCCCGATGGACGCCATCGGGGACCAGGGGGCTGCCCTGCGCCGCGCCTGTGGGGCCTTCCTGTCCTCGCCGGACTTCCAACTCGCCGGCGCTCCCGGCGCGGGGCTCATCGGCACCGCCGTCCCCTTCGTTCCTTCGAACAGCTCGTCAGTTGAGCTGTGCGAGGAGATGCGAACACAGATGTTCGCCGGCATAGGCGTGAGCTGCGACGCGAACGGTAGGATCGTGCTGAACGACTGAGCTCAGCCACAATTTATAGAAGGTGCCCCGCGCGCATGAAACTCAAATACGTCATCTACCGACTGATTACTGCTGCGAGCAGCGTCCTTGTTCTCGCCGCCGCCACCGGCTGCACAGGCACACCGGGCGCGGGACCGGGTGGACCGGGATCTGCATACACAGCCTTCGAGGGTGACCCCG
>CAZEIY010000205.1:0-7454 GCA_964512375.1 uncultured Rickettsiales bacterium
TCCCCAGGGTATGGACGACTCAGCAGGCTTTGAGCCAGACGACGCGCTCGACCGTGATCATCTGGCTGCGCCGGTCCCGGTGGAGGGCGCTGGCAACTTTCTGCTCGTGGTGCTCGATTCGTGTCGCTTTGATACGTTCATGGAAGCGAATCCAGTCAACATTCGGCGCTTGGGAGAACCGCAGAAGCGTTGGTCATATGCCAGCTGGACCGGCCCCAGCCACTACAACCTCCTCACCGGCCTCCTTCCGCACCGCAGTCCAGAGCATGTCTTTGCCTCGGACTACTACAAGGAGGAGTTTCTAGAGTTCTCGCGCCGTCTGGGAACAGATGTCAGCTTTAAGCAACTGCTGCCATCGCTGTGGCTTCCGCAGTTACTTCGTGCAGGTCTGGGCTATTACTGTTCCGCGATGGTCTCTCTACCGGTCCTGAATCCAGCTACTGGCGTGAATCGTTCCTTTGATCACTTCCAATTGATGGACACGCACAATGACTTCGGTGCGATGATCGATGCTCTTCAGTTCCCATCTGATCGGCCGGCATTTCATCTCCTCAACGTCGGTGAGACTCACTATCCCTATGTCAGTGTCGGTCAGGACCCCGGCGAGCTTCCGCATCTGAGTGGGGTTCATGGGGTCGCTAAGCGCCTTGACCAGGTCAAAGATCAGGGCGGCGGTATCGTCCGGGAGGCCGAGGCGCCGTCCTGGTTCACTGATGATGTGCTTGGCGGACTGCGCAGCCGTCAGGTCGATGCGGTGCGCAGTGTGGATGTTCTCTTTGAGCAACTCTACGATCTGGTGCCGGAGAATACCTGGATCACGGTGACCGCTGACCACGGAGAACTCTTTGGAGAGGCGGGCTACTTTGGCCACGGCCCGATCCAGCATGACCGGGTGTTCGAAGTCCCGTTCGTGGAAGGAAGGCTTCGTTGAACAAGGCACCAGCTTTCCCGGTCTGACCTGTTCGTTGTCGTGCTACGTTATCAACGGATGGATCTCCCGAAATGAACCGCGCACACATATCAGCTCTGCTCCTGTCCTCGTTCTGTCTGCTCAGTTGTTCTGACCAGAATTTCCGCTCGAGCAACCAGCCCCCAGTTGAGCTCCCTCTCATTCAGGTAGTTCCGGGAGAGGTCTCTGCTCTGGGCTTCTGTGGTACCCGCGCTGACGCGTCGCTTGTGGTCAGTAACATTGGTTGGGGTAGTCTTGAGATGGGCCATGTCGAGATAGTTGGTGATGGCTGGACTGTGGGAGAGGTGACTCTGCCAGCGAGCATCGGAGTCGACGAGACGCTGACCATTCCGTTGAGCACGACGGGTGGTGAGGCCACGTTGAAGATCGTCAGTAACGACCCGAATCACGACGAGGTCTTCGTGCCGCTGCTCTCTGCACCGAACACGGCGCCCGTCGTTCATATGATTGAGCCCTACGATGGTGCTGTGGTCGATGAGGGCTCAAATGCGCTTCACGCGATGGCGAACGACCATGAAGATGCCGACGAGACCCTCATGCTGAGTTGGTCTGTCGATCCGGGAGGTGTCATCTGGGAAGGCTCGCCCGATGTCACAGGTGACAACCAGTGCATCTGGGACGCCGGACCCATCGAAGGTACTCAGCAACTCAGTCTGAGCGCTACGGATTCTTGCGGTGTCGTGACCACCGAGACAATCAGCATCTGCCGCGGTCACATCACCACGTACCAGAGCATGGATGCCAGCACCTGGGAGTTTATGGGGAGTGCGATCTGGGATGTGCAGGAGGACTGGCTGCAGTTGACCGAAGCTAACCCGCTGGAGCCGACTGTTGGGGCTGCGTTCGAGACGGCGCAGGCAGTTACTGGCCGGAGTGTGCAGATCGAGTTCTCTTTCTATATCGGCGATGGCACGGGCGCGGATGGCTTCTCGCTTACCGCGCTGGATACTCTGCGTATGGACACGGACGGGGACGGCCAACCCAATTTTCTGGGTGGGGCTGGCTGCGCCATGGGCTTTGGTGGCAACTCAAACTGCACTGAGGCGCTGTCGAACTGCCCCGGTTGCGGCCCCGCGCTGCCAGGCTGGTCGCTCGAGGTGGACACGTACCACAACCCCGAAGATGGCATTGATCCTACCCCTGATGACCACCTGGGCTTCTACTTTGATGGCGACCTGCTCAACCTCGTTGAGTGGGCTGCGCTACCTGAGATGGAGGACACCGGCTGGCACCAGATGTCTGTGAACATCGAGGCCCCACACCTGACTGTGAGCATCGACGGGACGGTCTATATTGACGCGGATCTGGCCGGACACTTCGACTTTCCGGCCTATATCGGCTTCACAGCGGGTACGGGCGGAATGACCAATGCCCATCTCATCGATGCGCTGACGGTTACTGAGTCGACCTGCGATTGAGTGGACGAGCCCTACGCGTCCTCTGAGCGGTCAAACGAATAGAGCAGTACGCAGGAGCCGCTGGAGATCAGCGAGCGATCTTCTGCCCCTTCGACCAGGAAGGGAATGGTGATATAGGCGCCGATCGCCGACTTGCGCACCGTTGTGCGCCCGCCTTGAATGCGGCAGATGTAGTCGGTGCCCAGCTCGACCGGGCGATAGAAGATGCCGGACTGTCGAAGATGGACCCATGTGCCTGCTTGTTCCGGTTGCTGGCCCTTGAATGCTTTCTCAAGAGCGCCGGTCATACCCAGGAGGCAGGTCATTGGCGGGATCGCTTCGTTCGTGACCACCTCTTGCGGTGATGTGATCCCTTTGTACTCGCTGAGTTGAGCAGCATCGAAGCGATACACGTTGCCGACGATGTCGCCGTCGTCTGTTTCGGTGGTAACGCCTCGCCCTAGTTCTGGGGTCACTTTGGACGAGCCGAAAGTGAAACTGGCGGGGCTCATGATGCGGTCGCCGTCAGCGAGGGTTGCCTCGACCTTGATCTTTGCGCCGGTCGCGATCTCTTTGGCGTTGCACTCAAGGTCCACACGTTGCTCTGGCAGCACGGGCTTGGCGAACCGCACATCGATGCCCTGCAACACCGTGCCCGTGGGAGCAGCGAGGTTGGCAGCGCGGGCTGTGGCCCCGATCACACACATGCCGTGCACGATGATGGTTGGGAATCCAGCGGCGCGGGCGTGCTCGGGGTCGAGGTGTACGGGGTTGTAGTCCCCTGATAGGCGAGCGAACACCTGGGTGCAGGTATCAGACGGAGTCCACTGGGTGGTGCTCATTAAGAGGTCCTTTCGAGGAGCCTATTCAGCACCTGGAGGTGGGGTCACGCCGGCGGGCCCGAGGAAAGCGATCACTCCCTCATTGAACGGATTTGCTGAGATATGGCCACCGACTGCCATGAAGTTACCTTCTGTGTCAGTCCAGCAGGCGTGATAGTCCTGCAGGGTCAGAAGATCTAGCGAACTCTCCCAGATGTCGTCCGTGAACGTATGGATGCTCCCCTGCGCACCAACTGCCCGGAGAGAACCATCGGCGGCGCAGACGCCGTTCACCTGGGGCTGTAAAGCGGGGCTGTGGTCCACCCAGGCATCTCCCTCGCGGTGGAGGATTGTTGCCAGTCCGAGACCTCCGACGGCCACGGCGCCTTCCGAACGTGCTTCGACCGTGAACAGCGAGATATTCCCGATTCCGGTCTCTGTGCTGCTTAATGAGACTCCGTCCCAGTGCAGAGCGATGCCGCGGCTACCGACAATCCAAAGGTCGTCGTCTGCGTAGCCATCCACCTTAAAATAGAGGGTGTCGGGAGCAGCTTCATCGAGAATGGTCTCGCTGTGCTCGGCCCATTGGCCGTTCTGCCGTCGCCAGACGCTGCCGTTGTCATCACCGCCGAGGCTGCCGCCGACGACCCAGATGTCACTTGGGTCAGCGCCCCAGGTCCCGAAAAATGTGATCTCTTCGTCGGGGCCCTCGACCTTCGTGAAGCTGTCGTTGCTGCGCGAGTACTCGAGGATCGTGCCGCCCGCGCCGACCAGGATGACCTCGTCAGCGAAGGGTTGGACCCACCAGAGATCACCGCTATGGCCGGTGCCATGCTGTTGCCACGAGAGGTGACCATCACTTGCTGTACTGAGTTGAAGGACCTTTGGGCCAGAACCACGATCCGCTCCGACTATCCAGAGGTCATCGATGGTTCCTTGAACCGAGAAGAGAGCTTCGTCCTGGCCCGAAGCGATCAGAGTCAATGTGGTTGTTCCGCCCGGACCGCAGCCCAGAATAAGTGCAGATATCGCGACAAGCAGAGTCGGAAGGCCTGCTCGAAAGGAGCAGATTGAGTTGGGTGATGTGTGGGTTCTGTGCTTGTGCATCGTAGGCTCCCTGCCGCTAGACGATTTGCTGCTGCTCTCAGCCAGCCCAGTATACGGTTGAGTAGGGCATATACCCCGAAACCTGGTGCCGCGGGGGTGCCGCGCGGACCACTGATTGATGTAGATTGTACGCACGTTATGAGTAAGGCCTACCTGATTCCTGAGCACGCACCCCTTGAGCGCAACTCGCTCGGTGCCCTTAGTTCGTTGGGCAGGCATCCTGAGAATTCAATCGAGATCCACGATCGCTCGGTGTCGAAGTTTCACGCACAGATCCAGCGGAGTGCAGACGGGGTGTTCACCCTGCAGGATCTTGGCAGCCGTAACGGTACGTATGTCGACGGCGAGAGGATCGAGTCGCGCGTGATTGTTAACGGTGACGAGGTCGTGTTCGGCACGGTTCGTTTTCGCTTCAAGGCTGAGCGTCCCAGCACGGGGATCAACCCTGTTTTTCGCGAGGTTGGCGCTCCTGTACCGCGTGGTGGCGTGACCATGATTGGTCCGGTGCCGGGCGCTCTGCAGTCGAAGGTTGCGCTGATCGCCAGTGAGCCGGCAATTCAGTTGGCGGACACCTTTGAGAAGGAGCGGGACCAGTTCGTCCCCGGTGAGGAAATCCATAACATCGACGCCTTGCGTAGAGACTACGACAAGCTACGCATTGCTCATGAGCTCAACGCTGCCCTACGCATGGACCAGGAAGTGACCGAGATGTTGACTGCCATCGTCGAGCGCAGCTTCGATCTCATCTCCGCGGACCGCTGCGCCATCCTCTTGATGTGTGAGGATGGTGAGACCCTCCAGCCGGAGGTCGTCATGGAGCGTGGTGGCGGCGAACTCAGGGACGCCATCCAGTTGAGCCAGACGGTGCTCGATGAGGTCATCTCTAATCGCAAGGCCATCTTGTGCACGGATGCCAGCGCTGATGGACGTTTTGAGTCGAGCAAGTCCATCCTCGCCCTCTCCATGCGTTCAGCGATGTGTGTGCCCTTACTTTATGAGGACGAACTCTTCGGAGCGATGCACGTCGACAGCTTGCAGCAGACGCAGGCCTTCTCTCAGAAGGACCTCACTCTCTTCACGTCGATTGCCAACCAGACAGCGATCGCCCTCAAGAACGCCTCGCTCGTTCAGCAGGTTCAGGTAGAGAGTGAGCAGCGTGCTCGGCTCGGTCGACTGCTGTCACCGAACCTGGTCGAGGAGGTTGTCTCGGGCAAGCTGGATCTTGTCCAGGGTGGCGAGATGCGCCGCGTTGCGATGATGTTTACTGACATCCGCGGCTTTACTCAGATGTCGGACACGATGACTGCCGAGCAGGTCACTCACATGCTCAATGAGTACTTCGAGGTGATGGTCGAGATTCTGTTCAAGATGGGTGGCACTCTGGATAAGTACATGGGCGACGGTTTGATGGCCCTGTTTGGTGTTCCTCGCGATGATCCGGATGCTTCGTTGCAGGCTGTGCGTTGCGGACTCGAGATGCAGGTGGCGCTACGGTCACTCAATCGCACCCGCGAGAACCGAGGTGACAGGCCCATCACAATAGGCGTCGGCATCAATGTCGGGGATGTCACATGGGGACCCATCGGCTCGCATGAGACCATGGACTACACCGTCATCGGAGACGAAGTGAATGTTGCTGCGAGACTATGTTCTATGGCACCTCCAGGGGACGTGATCATCTCCCGGCCCGTCTTCGAAGAAGTCGGCGAGCACATCCGCGTCGATGCTCTCGAGCCAGCAGTTCTCAAGGGTAAGCCGGAGCCAGTGCCTGTCTATCGGGTGATCGGCGAGTCAAGCTGAGCGTGTGACCGGGTGTCTGCCCTTGCCGGGGCTTCTGCTCTAGCGGAAGCCCGGAAAATCCCATCGATGCTGCTGCAGATCGCAGCAGCCATGTTCATCAAAGATCACCCCTTCGTCCTCGAGCCGGTGCAGCTGCTCTTCGGCGCGGGTCAGGTCTCCCCGAAAGCTGATGGCTCCTTTGGCGTTGATGACTCGGTGCCAGGGGACGTCTTTGTGGGAGGGGTAATCTCTCGGAGCGAGCGAGGAGAGTGCCCAGCCCACCTGGCGAGCGAGCCGGGGAGAGCCCATGACGGTGCCGATGTCGCCATACGTAGCGACGTGCCCGGCAGGCACCGAACAGACGGCCGCGAAGACCCTGTTGTGGAATGGCTGGGTTCGGTCGGCGGGGTCGATGGGCACGGTAACAAGCTCCTGGGCGGCACGTGGATGTCCCCTGATTGTGGCAGTCTTTGTAGCGAGCTTTCAAGGTGTCAGATCTTCTGCAGGAGGTTGCCCCGGTGAGTCGTGGTTGGCACATCGCTGTGGATCGAGGTGGGACGTTTATCGACCTCATCGCCTCGGGTCCTGGGGGAGAACGGCACCATCGCAAGGTGCTGGCTGTGGACAGCGGCGAGCAGGCGGCTCTGGATCTGCTTGAGGAACTCGATCCAGGGGCCTCCCTTGATTCCTTGCGGGTTGGTACGACGGTAGCAACCAATGCGTTGCTCACGGGCGAAGGGGCGAGGACGGCGCTGGTTGTCACCAGCGGCTTTGCCGACTTGCTACGGATTGGTCACCAGAGTCGGCGTGGAATCTTCGAGATCTTTCCGGCTCGTACGCGCCTGGCGCCCCTGCACTGCGCGGTGCTTGAGGTCGATGAGCGCATCCTCGCCGATGGTCAAGTAGATCGGGAATTGGAGGAAGACGCTCTCCTCGCGGGCCTGGATCAACTCCGACGGGACGGCATCGAATCCCTCGCCGTGGCCCTGGTGCACGGCTACCTGCATCCAGCTCATGAACGTCGTGTTGCTGAACTGGCTCGGCCCTTCGGCTTCGCGCACGTGAGCCTGTCCCACCAGGTCTTGGGTCGTCAGGGCCTGGTTGACAGGGCAGCCACGAGCGTCGCTGACGCCTTTCTGGCGCCGGTGGTGTCGAGCTACCTGGACGCGGTTCAGTCTTCTCTGGATGGCGCGACAGCGCTCCGTTTCATCAAGTCCTCGGGTGGTCTTTGTCGTCCTTCCGATCTGCGCGCTGTGGATGCGGTCCTCTCGGGGCCTGCTGGGGGAGTCGTGGCGTGTGCAGCCATCGCGAAGGACCTTGGTCTACCCGCAGTCCTGGGTCTGGATATGGGTGGGACTTCGACGGATGTCTGTCGGTGGG
>CAZEIY010000206.1:0-7447 GCA_964512375.1 uncultured Rickettsiales bacterium
ACCAACTCGGACATCAGTAACTTTGCTTACGGTGTCTATCTGCCTGGTGACAGCGCCATAGCCTCCGGTAGGCAGCTCATTGTGACGGGAAGCAACTTCAGCGACATCCTGCAGGAAGCGGTGCTCTCGGTGGCCTCTACGACGGTCACTGGTTCAACCTTCCGAACCAACGGGCTTCTGGTTGATCCCAATACGGGGGGTGCCTACAGCGGTGTGCGCATCATCGCCCCCAACGGCGAAGCTGTTGTGACCTCGAGTGTCTTCGAGAACCTGGGGGTTCGAGGCGTCACCGTGGTGGGTAACAACGATGGCAACGTTGCCAACGTAAACCTCAGCTACAACACCGTGACCGGAGTAGCCGCCGGAAATGGCCTGCTCGTCTCTGATGCGGACACCGTGGTGATGGAAGAGAACATCATCACGGGTATTGACCATGCCTATTTTGACGATGATGGAGGTCCCAACGCTGGGGCCATTACCAATGGCTTTGGCATGGCCTGCTTTCGAGCGACTTCGTGCACTCTTAGTGGCAATGATGTGGCGGACTCTGAGTTCTCGAATGTGGTCGTCCACACGTCAAACTTCACATCGAACGACGACACGATTCGAGACGGCTGGGGTCGTGGCCTTCAGGTGGAGTCCAGCCAGGGGACCATCAGCAATCCTACCTTCGAGAATAACCGCGGGGTGGGCCTGGTGATGATCAGTTCCACAGTTGTCGGCACTGGCGGTGTCTTTCGCGGGCATGTTCGGGGGCCAGATTTTCAGGATCTCGACGGGATGAACGATCCACTCCCAGAAGATCTGCTTCAGATGCAGGGTGGACGGGCCATTGAGAACCTCAGTGGAGGCTTCCTATCGTGGAGCGATGGGCTGTTCGAGGACAACATTCTGGGCGGCGTTTACAGCAGTCAGGGGCAGTTCGAGTTTTCGGGCAATCGCCTCACTAACAATGGCTACGACGACTTGGAGACCGGCATGGGAGGGGGAGCAGCGATCGTGGTGAGCGGTTCAGACCCTCTCGCTCTCAGTGGCCCTCTCGTCTCCAACAACGTAGTCGATGGTTGTGCGGGCTCCTGGGCGGTTTCTCTTACCCAGAGTCCGGGAGCACAGCTTCAGAACAACACGGTCTGTGGGGGCTCCTCGGCAGGCATCTATCTGACTGGCTCTGATGGAGCGGTGGTCTCGGGCAACCGCCTGGGAGCATCCGAAGATTCGACGGTGACCAACTGTGCGGACATTGATTGGACCTATGCGCTCTACCTCAGTCAGGGCGATCTGGAGGAGGTCGACGAGGGTGTCAGCGTCATAGACAACGAGATCACACCAGCGGCTGCGAGCTATGGAATCTACATCTCCGGGGTGGGCGGGTTTGATCTTGCCGACAATCACGTGGTTGGCGGAAGTGTTGCTGGTATCAGCGCATCGATGTCACTGCCCAGCGGACTCACATGGGATGACGATGGGGACGGGCAGGCCGAGTACCAGGGAGATTGTGATGACACCAATTCTCTGGTGGGTGGAGTTGGTGCCGTCGAGTTGGAGGGTGATGGGCTGGATAACGACTGTGACTCATCGACTTCGGATGGCACCTCGACCAATGACGTGGACGGGGATGGTTACACCGCCGCGGAAGGAGACTGCAACGACCTCGATGCTGGCGTTCATCCCGCTGCTACCGAGGTGGTGGGGAATTTTCGTGATGACAACTGCGATGGGTGGGCGGAGTTCGATGGCCAGTTTCCGAGCCCTTCTCTCACCCTTGTTGCCAACCATCTCGAGGCTGCAGGTACAGGGATTCGTCTCAACGGCGCCAGCGTGGTGATGCCAGCGGTCGCATCTGGTGAGACCCCCAATCGTATCGATGACGCTGCTAATGACGGCATCTATCTCGATACATGGAGATGGGCCGGAACTCCTGCGAGCGCTCCGTCCAATCTGCTCATGGGTGCGGACAATGTCATCTCGGACAGCCTGGAGAGTTGTGTGCATGTGGTTGGAGAGGGCGGTCATGCCGAACTCGACCAGGTGACATTGGAGCGATGTGGTCACTGGGGCCTGTATCTCTCTGGGGACGGTACCGCAGAGTTGACTACTGTCGTTGCTACCGAGCCGGGCTTTTCTGGGATTCGCACGCTAAACGGTGTCGCCACCCTGGATGGCTTCGAGGTTGACAGCTCTGACAACAGCGGCATCGATGTCCTCGGCGGTGTGTTGAGCGCGAGCAATGTGGTGATCAGTGATGCAGTATCCAGTGGGCTCGTGGTCATGGCTGGAAGTGCGACCATCGATGCCATGGTGGTCAACTACGTGGATGGGGCTGGAGTCTCGGTTAGCGGGGGTGCGACTGTGCTCAGTAACGCCAGTGTTAGCGGGGCGGTCGCTGCGGGCGTCTCGGTGACGGCAGGGGAGCTGACGATGACTGGTGGCAGCGTCAGCAACTCGGGGCTGGCTGGGGTTGAGGCTAACGCCGGTACGTTGACAGTCTCTGGCACTGCCATTCACAGCAATTCCGGTGATGGGGTGTTGCTATCTGGGACGGTGCTGGCCTCGCTGACCGACGCCAGCTTGAGCGATAACGGTGGCTTTGGGCTGAGCTGCGATGGTGATGCGTCCGACCTCGCCTCTTCATCGGTGCAGTTGGTCTCGTGCACCGCGGTTACGACGGGGAATGTTTCGGGTGATTTCACTCAGATCAATGGCTGTGAGCTCGACGTGTCTTGCGCTGTCCCTGTCTCGGGGAGCTAGTCGATCTGAGTCGAGGCGGGGCGCAGCTCGGCGACGTGACTGAGGCCCTCGGTGCCTCTCTGAACCAGGATCGAACGAAATACCTGTGGCTGCCGCGGTGGAAGCGAGCCGGGTAGCTGTTCAATTCCAACGGATCGAAACTGGAAGAAGCGGCTCTCCGCTCCGGCAAGATTGCTCCATGGGCTCTCGACGGACTGTTCAGCCAGTGGGTCCAGGACGATGACTGCACCGCCACGCTGCTGATGTTCTTCTTCTAGCGTTCGATCCACCACCGAGGGGCTGGCGAAGAAGCGCTCTATCTCCAACTCTCCAGTCCTGCCTTGTGGCTGTTCGCCTTCTGGGTTGGCCTGCACCCTCAGGACCAGAGGTTCTGTCCAGTGCACAGCGTCTCCCTGCCGTACTTCGAAGGGTCCTAACTGAATCGCGCCGCTTCGCAACACCTCGAAGGTGTATTGGAAGGTCCGCTGAGCAAACTCGCGGTCGCCATCTTCTCCAGTAGAGAAGGTCTCTCGGCGACTTACGGGTTTGATCAAGCCGGGGGGGAAGGGTCGGGCCGGGCGGACCTCCACCTCTTCTCGAGGGGACATCAGAGGTCGATTCAGTGCGATGGCTGTCAAAGTCACTGTGGCGAGTTCGCCGACTCGGACAGAGGCTGGCTGGATCAGCGCGAGGGCGTCCTTTTCATCACGAGAGAGTATCCCTGTCGCCAGGTAGAACGAGAAGCGGTGGTCGTTCTGCAGGGCGAGCAGATCGGGGTCCGACGCCACCTCACGGGCGGTGGGCACCCCTGAGCGCAGCGCTACCTGGAGCCAGCGGATGCTCTGGTCGAGATCGCCCAGCGCAGCGCTGCTGCATGCGAGGTTGTACGCGGCCTGCCACAGCTGTGGATCGACACCCAGCGCCAGACGGCCCTGCACCACTGCTTCGGGGTAGCGCTCCTGCAGGTGAAGGCTACGACCCAGGAGGGCACGCAAGTGCGCATCGTCGGGCCTCTCGGCCAGAAGCGAGCGTACCAACACTTCTCCCCCAGATAGATCGCCCTCTCGGATCATGCTCTGAGCCCGATCCGCCTGCTCCGAGAAGCTGGCCTCCCGCTGTTCGGGGCTCATCTCGTCGGCACAGGCCGAGCCGAGGAGAACCGCAAGGCACAGCATCAGCCCGGTCCGAGCCAGGGAGATCAGGCCATGCATTCTTCCCGAGGTAGCGCCGTCCCGGCGATAGGATTCATAGCGCTGCGGATCGCAGTGGGTACAGCTGCCGACATCTTCGATGTTGGCATCTTCGAGACCCGCGCGGCGAAGGAGTGCTCGATTGGCACTACGGAGACTGAGATGAGGGTTACCTCTGGAGCCGGGGCGAATCTGGATGTCGTCGTCGGTGAGGCCGCAGTTACGCAACGCCTCGACCACCTCTGCCCCGACCTCAAAGCAGCAGGGGCCAATACTGGGGCCAATGGCTGCCCTCAAGCGGTACGCCTCGATGCCAAGAGCAGCGCCTTCTCGGACTGCTATTCCAGCGATGTCCTGCGCTGTCCCTCTCCAGCCGGCGTGGACTGCTGCGACGGCAGCGGCCTCTGGATCCCAGAGTAGAATAGGAACACAGTCCGCCACTCGAATGGCTACCACGAGGCCGGGTGCAGCGGTCCAGAGTCCGTCACCTACGGAAGGTGCCTGGGAGCCGTCCACAATGTGTACGCGGGAGCCATGCTCCTGCCTTTCACAACTGGTCAACTCGTCGAGTTGACAGCCGCGGAGTGTGAAGCCGCACTTCTCCAGACGGCTGTCAGACCAGCTTGGGCTTTCGATCAGAGGTTCTGGAGCGGTCATCACTGCTCCTATGCTAGACGACCCGACTTGTTTGCAGCTTGATCGGGCAGCAATGAGCATTTGACACCGCTGATGCGAGCACAGTACGGTGCTGCCCACCTGGGCCCAAATTTGGGGCCTTCAGACTACGAGCATCAACCCTGGAGAGTGAAGAATGCTGAGGAATCTTTGGACAGTTCTGGCCCTGACGTTTGTCGCAGCAACCTTTGTTGCAGTGGGATGCGGCCCTTCGGGGGACGATGATGATAGTGGCCCGGACCCCGCCGGCTCGCCCGTGATTACCGACCTCTCTCCCGGGCCTGGTGACTCCGACTTCTTCTATCAGAGCGATCTCTGGGTTGAGTGGAACATTGCCCCTGAGGGCGCGACCTATGCGTTGTCGATGGGTGGTACTGCTGTCGCTGGCACCACCGCGACGAAGAGCTCAGGACGAGTCCTGACCTTCACCCCGGATGCTGCTCTTGATCCGGCCGCGAGCTACTCGAGCACCGTGTCTTGGAACAGCCCGGACAGCCCCCTGACGTTCGACTTCCAGACTGGCGCGTACGGCAACTCGCTGACCACCGAGAATGACCTGCTCAACAAGACCTTCAATCTCGATCTGGCCAACGCCGAATTTGTCGAGCCTCCGGGAGTAGGTCCCATTCTGCAGAGCCAGATTGGTGACGTTGCCATCCTCTTCTCCGTAACTGATGACTCGAACTTTTCGGCTAACGAGCTTCATATTCTGGGCGCCGTGGGCACTTCGGAGGGCGGCACCGTGAGCCAGGACCTATGCGGTCAGACCCTCGGCTTCACCTACGGTCCCGATGGTGCACTCGGTGGTGGAGACGATGTTCCTGCTAGCTGGAACAATCCGGTCATGGAGATGGGCCCCACCAACCTGAGTCTGAACTTCCAGGGCATTGAGGCCACCATTCAGGACTTGAACATTACGGGCACGTTCCACCCGGATCTCACCGACATGCGTGGCGGCACGTTCTCGGGTCGCATTGATACCCGTCCATTGGCACCCGAGCTTGACCCCGAAGGCGGCGAAGGCGCTATCTGCGACCTGGTCGTTGAGACCGTTGGCGTCAAGTGCGAGGAGTGCGGCGGCGACAACCCCGGCGTCTTCTGCCTGAGCATCGTGGCCGAGAACGTGAATGCTGATCGTGTTGCTGAGACCGGTGTCGAGCCGCGTGCCTGCGAGGACATCATCGCTGATGCGGCGACCTGCCCTGATGAGGCGGCAGTCTTCGATCCGGCCGCTGACCTCAGCTACACCGACTGCCCTGCGTGGTCTGCGACCGGTGACGACGATGACTCCGCCGGAGACGACGACGACTCTGCCGGAGACGACGACGACTCTGCCGGCGACGACGACGACTCTGCCAGTCAGTAACTGAGTCTTCGCAAGTACATCTTGCTAACAAGAGGCGTCGGGTGACCGGCGCCTCTTGTCGTTCTGGCTCCTGGCAGCGCTGTGCGGTTCGCTAGAGGCTGCCAGGACTGTGCCCGGGGCCGAGGAAGTCCTCGCCAGGTGGACG
This sequence comes from uncultured Rickettsiales bacterium, assembly GCA_964512375.1. Taxonomy (GTDB): domain Bacteria; phylum Myxococcota_A; class UBA796; order UBA9615; family UBA9615; genus UBA6601. The sequence goes on from CAZEIY010000206.1 coordinate 6,104, forward strand.
GTCCCAGGGCCCGGGAGCATCGATAGGGAGTCCTGCGTGGGCACGGAGGCCATGGATCACGCCGAGCATGGGCTGAGGAGGGGGCGCCCGGAAGTGGACGTAGCGGTCTGTAGAGGGGTGGATGAATCCTAGAGTCGAGGCGTGCAGCATCTGGCCATGAAGGGGGGCGAGCAGGGCTCGCAGTTCGGGGTCTGCAGGGAGATGTTTCTCTTTGGTTCCGCCGTACACCGGATCGCCGACAAGAGGGTGCTCGCGTTCTGAGAAGTGCACCCGGATCTGGTGTGTGCGCCCGGTCTCCAGAGCACACTCTACAAGGGCTGCCGGGCCATAGGATTCGAGCACCCGGTAGTGGGTCACTGCGTGCTTGCCGCCGCGGTCCACGCTTGCGATTTTCTTGCGATCGTGTGGGCTTCTTCCCAGGGAGCTGGTGATGGTGTCTTCGTCGCTCGAGGGAATATTCCAGCAGAGCAGCGAGTAGATCCGGTCGATGGAGTGAGCGCGAAACTGCTCGCCGAGGTGATTGTGGCTCTGGTCGTTCTTGGCGACGACCAGCAAGCCTGAGGTGTCCTTGTCGATCCGATGGACGATGCCTGGGCGTTCGATGCCGTTGATGCCGCTCAGATCGTTGATGTGGAAGAGGAGCGCGTTGACCAGAGTGCCAGCTCTATCGTGGGTGTTCGGGTGCACCACCATGCCGACCGCTTTGTTGATGACGACGATATCGCTGTCCTGGTAGACGATGTCCAAGGGGATATCCTCGGCGGGGACGTCCAGGGCGGTAGCCGGAGGAATGGCAATCGTGACCTGGTCTCCGAAGCGAACCCGGTCCGAGCGACGACAGTTCTGATCGTTGATGGTCGCCTGGCCCTTATCAAGCAGGTTTTGCAGGAAGGAGCGACTGTAGTCCGGCAGCAGGCGAGAGAGGAACTGATCGACGCGTAGCCCGTTCTTGGCCGCGCGTACCTCGAAGCTATGAAACTGGGGGGAGCGCTCATCCGCGCCTGGTTCGTCGCGGTCCATTGCCCGGCCGGATTGGACTTAGCGTCTCTCGAGGTTGCTCAAGTAGCGCTGTGTGGTGTGTGCTTCGGGTAGCTTCAGAAGGCGCGAGATGTGCAGTAGATAGCCTTTGAGGTAGACCTGGGCGGGCAGCTCATCGGCATCGTCCGTCTCGATGAAGCCGAGCATCGAACGGCCGATCTTTGTGTGTGCTGCGATGTAGAAGAGGTCGAGGCCCAGGGCTTCCCTCACTCTGCGCAGATACAAGCCGTTGATGCCCTGGGTGTCGACCTCGATGGCCTCGAGTTCCTCTATCGGGAGCGCTACGAAGTCTCGCTGCTGCACTGC
>CAZEIY010000207.1:0-7438 GCA_964512375.1 uncultured Rickettsiales bacterium
TAGCCGGTAACCCGACCTACGGCGTACGCTTTCTCGAGGCTTCCTTCGCTATAGATCGTGCCATCCAGATCTATGGTGGAGACGTGGAGAGGTGTCATCATTCCTCCACAGGCGCCCTGCAGGTACTGCGCGACCCCACCCATCCCGGCTAGCGCTCCGTCAGGGCCTTGCGCTGCACCCTGCTCGACGGTCTCTCGCAGGGTATGGCTGAAGTCAGAGGTCATAGCGAGATTCCTTGAGGCCGAGGCTTCCGGATGGTTCGCGAAGTTGATCCAGGTGGCGATGGTTTCCTGGCTGCCGACGGCTTCGAAGCGCAGAGTCCAGAGGGTGGGATCGGTGATGTGCGGCGCTCGGCTGTCCATGTTGATGTTGTTGATGCCGCTGCCTTCCCACTGTTCGTCGCCGATTCGTAGCGAGCCCTGGTAGGCCTGGACCTCGACCTTGTTCTGGTCGGCCTGGGCGAGAGCATCTTGAATGGCGAGGTGCACGTGGCTCATGAAGTCTGGGTTGATTCCTGAGCGGGCCAGGTTCGGTCCCCAGATTCCCATCGTGTCGGGGGCTTCATGTACGTGGGTCGAGGTGATGATGACATGGTCGAGACCCGATTCCTGGGCCGCAGCCTGACGGGCGATGAGGACTTCGTCGTAGAAGAATCCGATCAGGTCCAGGGTGACGACGCCGATGCGGGTCTCCCCCTGTTCGATCACCGTGGCCCTGGCCCAGATGTCGTCCGCGATGCTCTGCATGGGACGGCTGATGGAGAAACCAGCCAGCCATAGGGCTTCAAACAGCCCGTTGCCTTCTCCCGCGTCGGGGCCAGGATACCCCGCGTCCTCGGGACACAGTCGATCTCCACCACAATCGAGGAATTGGTCCACCCCAGAGCGGTAGGAGCCGTCCTCGTCTACATCGATCCAGCTCTCCCACGATGTCGGGGTGATGGCTACGGCGGCGGCGCCGACGCGCAGGCTTCGATCACTGCTGAAGTCGCAGCGACCGGAGGGGTCACCGGGGCATATCAAGGTGGTGTCGGGTCGAACTTCGCCCTCTTCGTATCGGGGTGGTGCCTGGTCGCACGAGGAATAGAGTCCGACCATGACAAGAAGGAAGGCGAGATGAGCGTAGTACTGAGTTGTCGCTCGGGCGCGTCGTCTATACATGAGACCCACAAGGGCCCAAAAAGACCCGGTAAATAACTGGAAATACTGAGAATATTTAGGTTCTGAGAGCTTCTAGTTCCCTTGACACTGGAAAAATGCCGATGATAGGCTCAACACTACGAAAACAGCGTCCCATTCTACAGATCACAGCGAGTTTTCCGCTCCATTCCGACACCGATGAGGGTCATCGATGATCAAAGTCACTTCTGCTCCACTCTTCTGGCAGGTTGCTCTGCTCGCGCTGCTGTTGGGTTTGAGCGGTTGCAACTGTGGGGGAGATACGGACTTCTGCTTTACCTGCGGTGACGATGACGACAACGGTGGCGATGACGACGACGACGACGATGATGATGATGACGGCACGCCGTCTCCAGGCACGCCGCGCATCGAGTTGGTTACCATAGAGCCCAACGATCCCCCCATTTCGGGTGTGGTCACCTTCAGTTACCGGGTGAATGATAGTGACTCAGATGGCTACACGGTCATCGCTGAGTTCGGCACGACGGGCGAGTCGTCGGCTTTTCAGCCCGCCGCTCTCGTCGATGAGTTCGGTCTGCCGTTGAGCTCGAACGAGGTGGTCGTCGTTGGCATTGAGGATGCGCCGCCCGTTGTCGACCATGAGGGCACGATCAAGTGGAACTCGACGGCCAATATTGTCGCTACGGATGCAGGCATCTTCCGCATTTGCGCCGAAGACTCGGATGGCAACGTCAGCGATCCGTGCGCCACCTGGCCCGAAGAGGGGGGGATCGATGTCAAGAATGAGGATCTCGAGGACCTTGGAGCCTTCTGCCAGCCTGGAGACATCAACGAACTGGTCTGGATTGCAGGTCGTTCCGTCGTTCCCTTGAGTAATACCGAGGTCACCCCGCCGTGCCTTAACTACCAGGGCAACACGCCGCCACAGCCTACGGACTTCTCGGCGCAGTTCCTTATGATCTTCGTCAACCCCGAGCCCGACGCGGTGGGATTCTCGATGCGCGCTACGGACAACCCGGCCGATCTCGGTGAGGGCGGAGAGGGTGGTGGCGATCCGCACATGAGGATACGGGGGCCTGTTGTGGCCAAGCTCCCCGACATCTCGACAGCTCGCTTTCAGCCGGTTGGCTCTCAGCGTTCCGTCGGGTCTGCTGGTAGGGAACTATGCAATGCGGATGCGCTCGTTGCAGCAGATGTGCACAACGATCCGCGCACGTTCAATTTCCGAGACACGATCGAAGCAGAGGCGGAGCGCAGCTCGCGCGGCGCCAACCTTCGCGCTCTTGGCGAGAACATCGCGATCTATGTCGACAACGAGACCCCCATCGACATCGACACCGACTGTGACACCGTCGCGCCGGACAACTACGACAACGTGACCGGACAGGCGACGGAGTCCTGGCATCCCTGCACCCCGGGTGACTGCGTTCCGGATGATGTCGTGGAGTGGCCCAATGGTGTCGCTGCTGGATTCGATAATTGCGATCTCGACCAGGTCGTTGGCATCGTTGAGACGAACATCTATCCCAAGCTCACGGGTAACTTTGGCCTGCCTTCTGATGTCGACGGCAACTGCCGGGTGACGGTATTTATCAGCCATAGGGTCAACCTGTTGACCGAGAGCGGCGAGGGCGGCGCTGAAGAGAAGCCGCTGGTGAAGTCGTTCACCGAGCCCGAGGTAGATCTCTGGCAGAGTCATATCCAGATGAATCCCAACTCCAACGAGCAGGAGATGATCTTCCTCTATGCCCCGAACCCTGTCGGCTACTGGGGTGACGAGTTCGTGCTCTTGGACAGCTACTTGAACTACGAAGTGGCGGGCCGGATCTCCGTCGCGCTGCAGGAGTTGATCAGCTACAACACCCACCGCGATGTGGGCAAGGACTTGCTTGATCCGGGCAGTCCCGACGATCTGGGCCGCCCACCTGCTGAAAAGGACTGGCTCCTGGACGCCATGAGCATGTTGGCCGCGGACGTGACTGGATATGGAGCCATCGCCTACTCCGATGCCTGGGTCTACCAGGACGCCTCGTATCTGATGCCGCTGATCTCCAACAACTCGCTGCAGGATCTGGGCAATCGCGGCGCTCAGTACCTGTTCGCAAGGTATCTCCACGATCTCTACGGTGACGACGTGATCTGGCAGATCGTCAACTCCGTAGATGCTGCCGGTGAGCCACTTCTTGATGATGGTGGATCTCCCACTCGGGGAATCGACACGATCACGGCGCTGACCGAAGTCGATGACTTCGCGGAATTCGCGCTGCAGTGGGGAACGGCTCTGGCTGTCTCCGGCATGACGAATGAGGTGGGCGGACAGTTGGTCTTTGACACGGATGTTCCCAACTACGAGACCTCGACGACGGCGGTGGTCTCGGATCCGGCCAATCCCGCGCCCGGTGAGCTGTGGGGAGCCAACGGCTTCCAGCTTGGCTACAACGTGCGTGGCTTCAACCGTACCTACAGCGGCGGTACCAACCCCGCCGGACCCACCGAGGACGAGTTGGCCCTGACCAAGACCGAGAACCTCGACTACATGCTCTTTCACCCGCAGGCAGACTTCTTCGGCTCTGTGGCGGGGAACTACGGCGTGCTCGCGGTGGTGGTCAGTGGTCTCGAGCAGGCCGAGAACTACCTGCTGGTCGAGACGGGCACCGGGAGCGATCTACTGGCCAACGTGATCCGCATCAGCGATGCAGATCCTGCCAATCCACGGCTCACTCTAGAGGACGTTGATGGAGCCAAGATCACTACAGTTCGTCAGCTGGGTGCTCTTGACCCTCAGGGTGTGCAGCGTCACGTCATCGGTCGCATCGACCCTGCGGAGTCCTTCGATGTAATCGAGCCAGTTGCTCCTCCCGGCGATGATGACGATGACGATGATGATGACGCTACTTCTGGTGCTCGTGACGCTACCGGTGACGATGACGACAGTGCCTTGGTTGAGGTCTCGACTGAGATCGCCGACACGGATCGTTATGGCTTCACTCTGAGTTCGACCACCAACCTGGCGATCTGGGCAGATCGCCGCGTCTCTTCCATCGAGGGAGAGGCGGGCCTCAGCGATCTCTTCCTGGCAGTGGCGTTGGCCTCGGACGTGCCGGACGCGGCCGATTACAGCATGTGGGGCTTCGGACCGAGCTTGACCAACGGACAGTGCGCTGACCCCGATGTCTACTTCTATCCTCAGGTGATGCCCAGCTGGATTGCTGCTCAGGGCAACCTGATCAACAAGCCACTCTACAGTGCTTATTTGGCAGAGGTGGGTACGGCGGGCTCTTCAACTCTTCAGTGCATTTATGATCACGATCAGGACGGGATCGCCGACCTTGACGAGAAGAAGCCCGAGAACCTCAGTGGGCAGATTCGCCAACGACAGGCCGAGAATCTGGCTATCAGCCCGGGCTTCTACCAGTCTAACTTCGGTTCGATGGTGGGGGGGCCGGATACCAGTGCGCCCTTCTTTGATGCCACATTCATCGATGTCGACAGCAACGAGACTCCGCAGAACAATGATGCCACTGCTTTCCGAGAGTTGAATGTCGGTGGTCGGGCTCAAGAGGAAGGTGAGGAGGCTGTGTGGAAGGGAACCCTTCCGCCGGGCGACTACATCCTCATCGTGGGTGGTGTTGGCGAGAGTACCGGCCCCTACGATCTGAGCATCAAGGTTCTCACCAACTAGCTGCTTCTCTGCGGTGGTCCGACTCGCTCAGTCTCGAAGCAGGTGGCTCAGGTCAGCGCGTCTCGCCTCCACGTAGAGCACTTTTTCGCTTCGTAGCAGCACCTTGCCAGGCGGCAATCCTTTGCTCTTATGGACTTCCTTGACCCGGGTCCAGCTGACCTCCTCGCGCGCCCCTTCCTTTAAGCCGGAATGTGCGAGGGCGAGCTGGGCGCCGATCAGAAGGACCTCGCTGCTCGGGGAGGGGCCAGGCCGGCAGATGACCACGTGCGCGCCCGGCCTGCCGCGGACGTGGAGCCATACGTCGTTGCCGCGCGCGTGTCGAAAGGTCAGCTCATCGTTCTCTCTTGCTCCCCGTCCGACGCGAAATTCCAGCCCCTTGCTGTCGCGGTAGCGGATGAAGGGTAAGCGGGTTCGAGGAGCTCCCTTGGAGCGGGTAGAGCCCTTCGTCTGCTCTCTCAGCCTTGCCAGCCGGGCCTTCAGCTTCGGCGGCAACTGCTCTTCTATGGCGCCGAGGCCAGCGATGGTCTCGGCGCTCTTGCACGCCTCTTGAAGGGGCTCGAGGAGAGCAATCTCCCCTCGGGTCTGCTCGAGTCGTTTCGTGGCCTGCTGCCCGGAACGCTCTGCCCTCTTTGCGCGCTGGTAGCGCCGCTCGATCTGCTCGCCGGGGCTGAGGGTAGGGTCCAGCTTGATTCGCACCTTCTGAGCAGGGTCCAGGTAGTAGTCGTCGACCAGCAACTCTTCCAGACCCCTCTCCAGGGCGTGGAACGAGGACTGTAGGAGTTCGGCTTGCCTGCGAAGATCCTGCGCATGGTGCGCCCGGTCGGCCTCCCGGACTTGCTTGGCTGCGGTTCGCCTGAGCTTGCGCAGATTCGTGTTGAGCAGGCTAAGGACGCGCTGACGCCGAGTCTCAAGGAGATTCCGCGCCTCGCTGGCTTCAAAGTGCTCGCGAACTGCGCGGTCGCGATCTTCTGCTTCCAGGTCAGAGAACCGATCGCGATCGCCAGGCTGGTGTTGGGGTGGTGGGCACCACCGCTGACCCCGGAGGAGTGGCCTGGTGGGGCTGCTGGGCGACCTCGACGAGCCCAGAATTATCCCAGCGTCGTCGAGCAGGAAGAAGTTGCCGTGTCGATCCGTGAGCTCGGCGACCAGCGTTCTGCGCTCTCCCTGGCGTGGCCGCAGGTGAAGGAGGACGATCCGATCCGATGCGATGTGCTCGAGCTTCTCAAGGCTGCCCCGCAGTTCCTTGCGCAGTTGCCCCTGGAACGCGTGGGACTGCTTTGGATTTCGTGGAGCGCGCTCAATGGTGTGAAGTCGGGCCCGCCCCGCCCCAGTGGCCAGAAGTAGTTGGAGGTTTTCACCTGGTACTCGGAACTCGAGGGCGAGGGTATCGTGATCGGGTTGGCGGATCTTCTGCAGCGCAGCGCCTGCTAGCTTCTCACTGAGCCAGCGGCAGAGTTCACCTACTTCTGTGGCGCTGAGACTCATTGAGATCTACCCCACTATGATTACCAGCGAACAGCCGGTCGATCAGTCAACTGCCTGCTAACCTACGCGAACTTTTCCCCGTGGTGCCCATCTAGAGAGAATCGTGTTTCGAGTTCTTCCGCACACTTCCTGCTCTTCATCGGTCCTTCTGGGCCTGCTGTTGCTGTTGCTGTCCCCTGGTCCGGCTCTGGGCGTCGGCGGAGCGCCCGAGGTCGACGTGCTCATCGAGCGGGTGTCTCTTGCCCTGGGCGGTGAGCGTGGTGGAGCGCGGGTGCTTGAGAAGGCCGGCGTCATCGACTTCACTTATCGGCGTAGCGTCAAAGAGAGCAGCTCGGGCAGAAAGGTTACTGCGCTCCATCGTTTCTTGAGAGTCTCCAAAGACGGTCGAACGCGCCTGGACATCCGCATCGGCTCCGGCAAAGGAAAGGACAGCGCCACGATCCTCAAGGACGGAGGCGCCTTCCTGCTCGTCGATGAGGCGGTTCACGAGGTGGCGGTGGGCGCGGTCGAGAACCGACTCAGTGAGTTCTCGCCAGAGCGCCTCTTCTCGGTACCTCTGGCGTTGGCTGCGGATGGACCGCAGCTGTTGGGAGATGCCGCCCTCACCCTGGCAGGGCGAGTGACTGAGGGGGGACGCTCCCGATTTATCCTGGTGGGGACGGGCAGTGACGGCAAAGAGACCGCTCGGATTGAGATTGATGCGCGCAGCTATCGTCCTGTCGAGGTTGCATTTCGTTCAGCCGGTGGAGACATCGTCTACCGCTACGCGGATTATCGGGAACTCAAGCCCGGACTCATCCTGCCCTTCCGACGAGAGTTTATCCGGAATGGGATACTGCTCAGCACTACGGAGGTCCTCCGTTTCGAGATCGACGGCAAGTTCGACGCTTCATCTTTCGATGTGGGCCAGTCAGATCTGGGCTTCCTCCCCGGAGTCCCCTGAGAAGGTCGCCAAATAAACGACTAAAAGCCGGTTGACACCCCATCGGGGCCCGTGTAAAAGGCGACCTCCCTAGCCTCAGAAATCAATAAGAACCTGACTTAAAAGAAGGACTTAGGGTCCTAGAAGGGCATCAATTCGCTGGCGTGGCTCAACTGGTAGAGCAGCTGATTTGTAATCAGCAGGTTACGG
>CAZEIY010000208.1:0-6991 GCA_964512375.1 uncultured Rickettsiales bacterium
CCTGAACTCTTGACGAGCGGGCGAGCAGTCGCGACACTGCGCCACCTCAACGCGACACCCTATGAATGGGAAGCCTCGCAAACCCCGGATTCTCGATGCTCGGCTATCTCCGTAACCAGACCAACTCCTTCCTCGTCAAGGCGATCATCATAGTGATCAGTCTGTCGTTCATCCTCTTCTTTGGATCAACAGCACTGCTCTCAGACCGCACCCAGGTGGTCGCCGAGGTCGACGGCTTTGCAATCCGCGATTCAGATCTGAATCAGGAGTGGCGCCTGGCGGTACGACGCGCGCAGCGATTTAACCCCAACCTCTCCGAGTCGGACCAGACCCGCCTACGCTCCCAGGTTCTCGACAATCTCATTGAGCGGCACCTGATCACCGAGGAGGCGCGCAAGCAGGGCTTCGTCATCTCGAGGGATCAGGTTCAGCGAGCAGTCCTCGAGGAGCCCGGCTTTCAGGACGACGAGGGCAACTTCGACATGGAGCGCTACAAGAGCTACCTCGGTAAGAATTCTGCCCGCGCCGCGGCGAAGTTGCAGAGCGACTATGAGCAGCGCCTCCTGTACTCAAGCATCGTCGACTTCATTGGCGACACCGTCGTCATCAGTGACCGCGAAGTTCGAGAGTCCTATGTGAGGGAGAACAGCAAGCGCAACGTTGAGTTCATCAAGGTAGCGTCATCGCGCTTTCGTGACGCGGTGACCCTTGAAGAAGCAGAGATGGCTTCTTTCGTCGAAGAACGGGGAGACGCGATCCGCGAACGCTACGAACGTGACTTTGACCGCAAGTTCAACACACCCAAGAAGGTGAGTGCCCGTCATATTCTGCTCAAGTTCGGTGACAGTGACGACGAGGGGGCCCGGCAGGAGATTCGCACGCGTATGGACGCCATCCTTGCCGATGTTCGCGCGGAAGGTGCCGAGTTTGCAGCCCTCGCTACAGAGCACTCTGAGGATAGCTCGGCTAGTCGTGGCGGCGATCTTGGCTTCTTCGACAAAGGCCGCATGGTTCAAGAGTTCAGCGATGCAGCCTTTGCTCTCGACGTCGGCGCGATCAGTGACGTGGTCGAGACGAAGTACGGCCTCCACATCATCAAAGTGGAAGCCATCCAGGAGGCCTCCACCAAGGCACTTGACGAGGTCCGCAACGAGGTGGCACTGGACCTTGCCCGCGAAGAGCGGTCCCCTGCCCTGGCGCGCACATACGCAGAGAAGCTCATAGGGGTGCTCAATGGGTCCCTCGATGAGTTGGCGGCAGCAGAGCTACTCGCAGAGCACCAGTTGTCGATTCAGGAAAGCGGTGACTTCAATGGTGAGAGCCGCTCCGTTCCCAAGCTGGGTGGAACGACCGCCGAAGCCGTCAGCGCTGCCTTCGTCCTGGACGAAGTCGGAGCAGTTACGGCAGCCCCAATCGAAATCCCGGTCGGCTTCGTCGTTATGCGCCTCAAGGACAAGAAGGAGCCGACGGACGGTGAATTCGATAACCGTAAAGGCGATATCAAGAGCAAGCTGCAGCGCTCTCGCCGCTCCCAGATCGTAGAAGCCTGGAAGGCTGACCTAAAGAGCACGGCCCTGATTCGAGTTGTGCCAGGCGTCTGAGTCAGGCGAAGAGACCACCCGCGATGCGACGCACACGACTGCTGATCGTCCTGCTGGTGCTGTTCCTCGCGGCGGTGCTCGTCACCTCGGTTGTCGGTATCGGCCTCATGCTCAAGGCTGGAGGAGTGGGCGTCGAGAAGGGTTCGACACTGGTAGTCGACATCTCGGGGCCGCTTCCCGAACAACCCCTGCCCGATCAACCCTTCGCAGCCCTGGGCCCCTCGTACCTCTCGGTGCTCGAGATTGACCAGGTGCTCCATAAGGCTGCCTTCGATGACCGCATCGAGCGGCTCTTGATTCGGATTGGTGGCCTGGGGGCGGGATACGGCAAGATTCACGAACTCCGCGAGGTCATTGCGCGGTTCTCGCGAGATTCAGGCAAGCCCACTACCTGCTGGATGCAGATGGCGAGTAACAAGGAATACCTGCTCGCTACGGCCTGTGACGAAATCTTCATGGCACCCGAGGGATTCTTGCTCGTGAACGGACTGGACATCAGCGTGACCTTCTTCAAGGGCACTCTCGACAAACTGGGCGTCGAAGCCGAGTTCACCCGCGCCGGTAAGTACAAGAGCGCCGTTGAGCCGCTCACCAGCACCGAGATGTCCCCTGCCTACCGGGAGATGCTCAATTCCCTTGCCGACAGCTTGTTCACGGACTTTGTGGACGCAATTGCTGAGTCGAGAGAGATGACAGTAGACAGTGTCAAGACGCTGATTGACGACCCTCCGCTCACCGCCTCTGGTGCTCAACGCGCAGGACTCATCGATGGGCTGTACTACCGCGACCAACTCTACGATCACCTCGCCGGCAAGGAGGTAGCTGCCAACTCGGCTGAGCGCCCTCCCCTCGACCTACCTACAGGGGAGACCATCAACCCAGAGGCCACGACGACCGAAGCGGATGCTGAACAAGCCGACCAGGACTCGTCCGCCCGTGTCGATGGCCGCGGCGGAGTGGACCCAGCGCTGGTCAACCTCTTGAGGGCTGGAGCGAACAACGGCGAGGAGATCGCAGAGGACGAACCCCACACAGAAGTAAAAAAGGTGGAAGAGGAAGAGGAAGATGCATCGCGCATCCACTTCGACAACTATCAGAGCTCAATGAAGGGATTCTCTGGACTGGGAGGTGGTGATCGTATCGCCGTGATCTACTGCGAAGGGCAGATCATGAGCGGGTCCAGCAAGAATGGCGGCTCCGGCAATCCAACCATGGGAAGCGGGACCATCTCCCGTGCCATCCGAACGGCTCGCCTCGATGACAATGTGAAAGCCCTCGTGCTGCGAGTGGACTCCCCGGGCGGCAGCGGGCTGGCCTCGGATATCATCTGGCGCGAAGTCGAGCTGGCCAGACACGAGAACAACAAGCCGGTCATTGTCTCGATGGGGGATCTTGCGGCCAGTGGCGGTTACTACATCGCCATGGGTGCCGACATGATCATCGCTGAACCGACCACAATCACGGGATCGATTGGCGTCTTTGCCGGCAAGTACAACCTCGAGGGACTGTTCGAGAAGATCGGCTTGACCAACGAACGGATCAAGCGTGGTAAAATGGCCGACATGTTTGCCATGGACAAGGGCCTGGGAGAGCCGGGGCGGGCCAAGTTGGGCGAGTTCATTGACGAGTTCTACGCAACCTTCCTGCGCAAGGCAGCACTGGGTCGAGGAACCAGGGCTGAGCTCGTGCACGAGGTGGCTCAAGGCAGAGTATGGACCGGACGACAAGCGCAGCAGATCGGTCTGGTTGACGAGTTGGGGACACTCCGCACAGCCATCAACATCGCCAAAGAGAAGGCCGGCTTGAAGGGCGAAGTAAAGCTCCGCATCCTGCCAAAGCAAGCCAACTTTATCGACGAACTACTTAGCAACAGTCCCAACGAGGCGACCGTACTGGGAGCCCTCGACCGCACAAGCCCGCTGACCGAAACCATGCTGACCAACCCCCCAACCAGGAGCCTGAGTCGCATGCTTCGAGCAGCACCACTCTGGTCGAGCAACGAGCCGATCCTCATGGCGCCCTATGACCTCGAGATCCACTGAAAAGTTGGTGGCGGCACAGCCCATACCAACATAGGATTCCCAACATGCCTGCCTTCTTCCGCTTCGCGGCACTTCTCTTCGTCCTATCTCTTGCGATGCCCGTGCTTGGCTGCAGCGAAATTGATGACTACTTCTCGACCGTCGCGGCAGAGGCCCTGTTCCTGGGCCTCGATGACCCGGCCGCAGCCGAAGCCATCGGACTGAGCGCTGACCTGGCCACCGGCGCGAGCGCCACAGCATTTCTGGCCCGGGCCCGCAGCCTCAGCAGCATCTCCGAGAATCTCTTCAGTGATGCTGACAGTGTGTCGCTCGCCGATGGTGTGAGCTCCATCGAGTTGCCCTCACGAGGCAACGGCCTCTACAGCATTGATTCGAGCGAGGACGTTGAGCTCGCCTACGTAATTGGTCGATCGTACGCTCTCGAGGTCTACGAGGACGGGCGACTCTACAGTGCCGAGATGCTGGCTCCTCCCCCACCCTCACTGGCTGGCGTGCCCGACGCTCAAGCAGGCGCCACCCACCCCTCACTGACGGCTCTCGCTATCTCGATGGGCCAGCAGTTCGACAACTATCTCGCTGTTGTGGTCGACGAGAACGGCACCATTACCTACAGCAACGAGCCACAAACCGCGGGTGAGTATCTTGATTGGATCGCGGGCAGTGACGTCTTCAACGACATAACGATCCCCGCTTCTGCGTTTCCAGCAGCCTCCTCCGGCTACGTCGTGGGAGTAGCAGGTATACGGCGCGCTTCGGACAGCGCGTTCGACAACTTCAACCCCCTCGTCAGTAACCTCGCAATGGGCTCTCTGGCGGTAAGCGCTCTCATCACAGCTCCGTGAGCGCGGCGCAGAAAGTGCTGCTGCGGGATGGCGACGACGTCGCCCCTCCACCGTTGCTACATCTCCCCGATCCTGTTGCAGCACAGGCGATCCGTTGGGCACGACAAACCTACCCTCTCGAGTCCTGCGGTCTGCTGATCGGTCGACGCGGCGCAGGAGGAATCACAGTCCACCGCATGCTCCCCTGTCGAAACCAGGCCGCGATGGACCAACAGGGGCAGGCCTTCGAGATCGCTCCCCTGGACCTGGTCGCTGCCGAAGACGATGCCCTGACCACCGGAGAAGAACTGGTGGGCATCGTGCACAGCCACTGTGACAGCCCAGCAAGACCCTCCGCCGCCGACCTGGGCACTTCGCGACTCTGGCCCGAAATGCTCTGGCTCATTCTCTCGCTGACCAGACGCGGAGACAGCAGCTACTCTGCCTGGTGGCCCTGCCAGCAGGGTCTCATAGAGGTCTCACTGTCGAGGCCGCCCACTGCCGCCGTGTTATGGTCCGCGAACTCATGAATCAGGGGTTATTCATCACCTTCGAGGGCATCGAAGGGTCCGGAAAGTCCACCCAGTTGGCCCGCGTGCGCACCTGGCTGCAGGCTCAGGGTCGCGAGGTCATCTCGGTGCGCGAGCCCGGCGCAACTCCGATCGGAAATCGAATCCGAGGTCTGCTCCTTGATCCCGAAGCCACTGACATGTGCGATGAGACAGAGATGCTTCTCTTCGCTGCAGCCCGTGCACAGCTGGTTCGAGAGGTCGTGCGACCAGCCTTGAGCCGAGGTGCGATCGTGCTCTGCGACCGCTATCTACACAGCAGCATCGCCTACCAGGGCTGGGCCCGAAAGATTGGGAGAGAGCGGGTGCTGAGTATCAACAGCGCCGCTACCGACGGCCTGCTCCCCGACCAGGTCATCCTCATTGACATCCCGGTCGACGTAGCCATGGACCGGGCTCGCAAACGCGCGGGTCTGGATCGGATAGAGCGAGAAGACCTCGCCTTTCACGAGGCGGTACGGCAGGGCTACCTTGAGGAACGGTCCCTGGACTCGTCCCTCATTGCCCTCATAGACGGCGACCAGGAAGAAGAGACGATCCTGCTCCAAATCATCGAACGTCTGGACGCCGCCCTCGCTCCGGTGGAGGGCTGATTGTGACTGCCTGGGGGGGCATTGTCGGCCATCAGCGCATTGTGAACGCGCTGAGCCGCGCTGCGCGGGCAGACACTCCACACCACGCCTACCTCTTTCTCGGCCCGGCTGGTATTGGCAAGGCGACTGTCGCCAATATCTTCGCCAGATCTCTGGTCTGTGATGCCACAGCAAACCGGCCCTGTGGCGACTGCAGTTCATGCCGACAGGCACAATCCGGCACCCACATCGATCTGCTCTTCGAAGAGCCTGCGTCTCAAGGCAAGAACATCGCGGTTGCTCAAGTGCGAGAGATCCAGCGCAAGCTCACCTACCGTCAGACCGGCAGTCGCTTCCGAGTGGTGGTGATTGACCAGGCTGGAGCGCTGAACACCGATGCTCAAAACAAGCTCCTGAAGACCCTCGAGGAACCTCCCGATCGCACCGTGCTCGTGCTCTGTGCCTTGCACCCAGGGCTCTTGCTACCGACCGTTCGATCTCGCTGTCAGAAGTTGAGCTTTGGGCCAGTCCCTGCTCAGGAACTCGAGGCATGGCTCGTTACCACCCACGACGCCGATGCATCTCGATCTACCCGTGCTGCAGCATCATCCCGAGGTCTCCCCGGACGCGCCCTTGAGTTGCTGGACCCGGATCTGGATGAGGCGCGATCGCAGCGGCTACGCACTCTGCTCGGCTGCGTAGAGGGCAACGGTGAGGATATCGAGACCCTGCTCTCGGTTGTCCAACGCAATCGAGAGGAGTCCCGCCTCAGCCTCGAGCTACTCGAAGAGCTGATCCGAGATGCAGCGCTGCGTGCCAGCAACGCAGCTACCCGGCCCTATCACGAAGCGCTCACCGTGACTCGCGGACCACTCACAGAGCTCAGCCCCGGCTGCCTGTCCAGTCTCATCAACGACATCGAGGTCGCCAAAGGTCGGCTGAAGAGACATGTCGATTCCGGTGCCCTGGTCGAGGACTTCCTGCTTCGCCTCCATGGCGGTGCAGGGTGAGCCGGAAGCGCGGCGCACGAGGCAAGAAGAACGCAAGAGAGCGGGTCGTCACCGTCAGCCATCCTCCCCTCCGAAAGCGCCGACCGTATCGCCTCTCGGGCAACGAGGAGGAGCTCACCCAGGGCACCCCGGTTGTGACAACAGGTGCCGGTGGGCTCGCGATGGGCACGATCTTGACCGGCCCACACGCGTATTCCCACCGGCCAGATGATTCCGACGAGAGGCCGGGTCAGTTAGTACGGGTCGCGAGCGAGCGGGACCTTCGAGCACAAGCAGAGGCGGAAGCGAGAAAGGACCATTTCCTGCGAAAGACGCTACGACTGATACGAGACCGGGAGCTCCCACTCCGAATTGTAGAGATCTTCGTCGACGGGGT
>CAZEIY010000208.1:7001-7417 GCA_964512375.1 uncultured Rickettsiales bacterium
GGGGTGGGTGGACGGATGACCTTGTGTGTCCTTGCCGATGAGGATGAGGAGTACACGAGCCTTATCGATGAGTTGAGCCGCACCCTGTCCATGAAGATCGACCTGCGGCGCCTCGGGGATCGAGATCAGAGCCGACTGCTCGGAGGCATCGGCCGCTGCGGGAGGACGCAGTGTTGCTCCTCCCACCTGGATCGTTACCCTCGAGTCTCAATCAAGATGGCCAAGACGCAGGGCGTGGCGCTGGCTCAAGAAAGGACAAACGGCAACTGCGGTCGGACTCTGTGTTGTTTGAACTACGAGCAGGAGTTCTACGAGAACTACCATCGGTTCCTTCCCCGGGTGACGAAGAGAGCGAAGACCGTCGAGGGTGTTGAGGGACGAGTCATGGCTGTAGATGTCTTGCGGCAGACCTTTAC
>CAZEIY010000209.1:0-7390 GCA_964512375.1 uncultured Rickettsiales bacterium
TCGCAGCGACGGTGAGCCCATGGAAGGCAGCGCACAGGTGCACGACACGATCACCTTCGCCGGGCACGCATTGCTGAGTGGTCTCATTGCGCCACTGGGCTCACGCTTTCACGCCCTTCACCATGAGCTACCCAGCGTGCCGTACCACGCACTTCCAGGCATCCACAGCCAGCTCCTCGACGACGAGAACTACCGACAGACGCTCTCCCCAGGAGTCACCCACACCTGGCTTCAAGTCTGGAGCGAACGCGCTGCTCAGAGCCGACGGCGGATCCCCTCGACATAGCGCCGCAGCGCTGGAGGATGCTGAGGAAAGAAGAGAGATGGCTCGATGAGCTCGAGCTCCATGAGAAGCGGGTCCCCCGACGGGCCAGGCGCCACATCGATGCGCGCATAGAGTAAGGGCGAAGACACCGCCGCGATCGCCCGCTCTGCCAGCGCTGCCTCCGAGGCACTGATAGGCACTGCCTCTGAGACACACTCCTCCTCACCGTCCCAGCGGGGTGTCTTGCGCACTGAGTGAGTCAGCTCACCGTCGATCCAGACCAGCGCGCGCTCACCGTACTCTTCCACAGAGTCCAGGTAGGCCTGCACCAGTACATCAGCATCACTGGCAAGAGCCCGCAGGTGCGCCTCCCCAGCAGCTGAACGGGGGGCGTCGACCCGCATCGTCCTATACGAGGCCGCGGAGATCGCCGGCTTGACCACAGCCCTCCTCCAGCCCTCCTCCTCCATGATCGAACACAGACTCCGCGTGCTACCCCGCTGCACAAGGACCGTCGGAGTGACAGGAAGGCCGGCTTCACCCAGCTCGCACAGATAGCCCTTATGCACGTTCCAGCGCACCACATCTGCGGGGTTCCAGACCGGCGCCTGGGAGGATACTTCGCTCAACCATTCCAGGAAGGCGTCCGAGTGCTGAGGGTAGTTCCACGTAGAACGAATCAAGATGGCTGCAGCATCGGACCATGGTGCCTGCGGGTCGTCCCAGGCGAGCACCCGCGAAGTAATCCCCACCTCAAGCAGAGCGCGCTCCAGTGGCTCCGCATCGAGGTCGGGTTCAGGAAGGTCCCTGCAGCTGGCGATACATAGGTCCATCGCAGGGACTGTACTGGACGAAGAAGCTGGCTTCCAGCAGTGGCGCTCTCGTTAGCTCTTCGCAGTAGGCATCGGGTAGGAAGACACCATCGACATGACTCACCTTCTAGGCCTATCCTGCGACCCTATGGCGGCCAGACAGCTCTTCCTCACAGGCCTTCTTCTCGCTGCGCTACTTGGCGGCGCGTGCTTTGGCTCCGGTGAACTACCCACGCCACCCTGGCTCTCTGACGACGATGACGACGGTACGAATGGGGACGACGATGACACGAACGCCCCGTGCGAGCCCATGGCAACAGAGATGACCATCGGCCCGAGCGAGCGACCGGCGCGCCTTAAGGGCCCGCTTGGCTGGTGCGCGAACTGGCCAATAGACGTAGTCTTCCTGCTGCATGGATACGGCGCCACTGCTGAGGCACAGGACTTCCTGTTCCGGCTGGGCAACCGCACCGAAAGCGACAACTTCCTGCTCATCCTGCCCGATGGAACTGTGGATGCCTCGGGTAGACGCTTCTGGAATGGTCCGCCGGGATGCTGCGATTTCTTCGAATCTGGGGTCGACGATGTCGGCTACCTCAGCGGACTGATCGAAGAAATCGAGACCCTGGCAACCATCGCAGGCGGCAAGGTCTACTTCACCGGTCACTCCAACGGCGGCTTCATGTCGTACCGCATGGCATGCGAGCGACCTGACCTCGTACGCGGCATCGCCAGTCTGGCGGGATCGGGCTATTCACAAGCAACCGATTGTGCCAGCGCTGAACCCGTCAGTGTTCTACAGATCCACGGACGGTTGGATGTCACCATTCCCTATGAAGGCGGCCCCGACTACCCCGGCGCCGTAGAGGTAACAGAGCGCTGGGCCGAGCGGGCCGGCTGCAACACAGACACCTCCGAGAGCGGCGACCCACTGGACCTGGTCAATAGTCTGGGGGGCGACGAGACCCAGGTTCGCAACTACAACCAGAACTGCTCGGGTAGTTTCAGTTCCTCGCTCTGGACCATCCAGGACGGCTCGCATGTGCCCTTCGTCAATGACAGCTTCGCCGGTGAATTGCTGCAGTGGTTGCGCGCGCACTAACTGCGCTCTCCTTGTCCCCATTCGCGATACCCTCCTCTGTGCGACCAAGCTCCGGCCACAACGGGGAAACCACCATGCCCATTCGTTCCGTCCACATCACTGTCGTCGTGTTCCTTGCTCTGGGTTCGCTGCTCCCAGGCTGCCTCTCAGCACACCCCTCCTTTCGCAGTGCCGACCGTGCGCGCCCTCAAGTAGCGATAGCCCTACAGCCCATCACCTCAGGACAGAGCACGCTCAAAGCCAAGAGCCCCACTGACATCGCATTCCTGCCAGATAGTGAGGACCCGGTACTGGTTATTGCCGAGCGAGAGGGCCGTCTGGTCTGGCACCGGCTAAGCGACGGAAGCACTGGCACCCTGCTCGAGATCACCCGGATCGGCTCCTCGTACATTGAGAAGGGCCTGGTGGGCTTCGCCTTCCACCCCGACTTTGCCAACCAGCCCATGATCTACACGTATCACCTGCGCGCCAGTCGCGACGGAGGGCAGAGCGTCATCAGTGAGTGGCAGGTGAGTGGCGACTCACTTGAGACACTCAAAGGCGGAAACCAGCGCGTGTTGTTCGAACTGGACCAGCCTCAGGAGGGTCACAATGGAGGCCAGGTAGCCTTTGGCCCGGACGGCTACCTCTACACGGCCTTCGGCGATGGCGGCTACCAGAACGATCCGGACAATCGATCGCAAGACACCAGCAACTACTACGGCTCGATGATCCGCATCGACCCCGCGAATCCTGCCGATGGACGAGCCTACGGTATTCCCGCCGACAACCCCTTCCTTGAAGGTAGGCACCTACCCGAAGTCTGGGCCTATGGATTCCGTAATCCCTGGCGCTTCACCTTCGGCCCCGGTGGCCAACTCATCGTCGCTGATGTCGGGCAGAGCGCACTGGAGGAGATCGATCTGGTCGCCGCTGGTGCCAACTACGGCTGGTGTATTCGAGAGGGAACAATCGCCCACAAGAAATGCGCAGAGCACGCCACGGGCCGTACGGGCGCGGACTTTGCGGGCCCCATCTACGAGTATGGCCGTAGCGAGGGCGGCGCCCTTATCGGCGGCTACTTCTACTCCGGCAAGGCTATTCCTGAACTAACCGGTAAATACGTCTTCGGAGACCACTTCAGCGGCAGTCTTTGGGCCCTCGATGTGCCTGACTCAGCCGATGGTCAAGCCAGCGTGACCGCCCTTGGCAACTTCGGTGGACACTGGACCACATTTGGCCGGGACAATGAGGGCGAGCTGTACATCGGGACCAACGAGGGACAGCTGCGCAAGCTGGTACCCCGCTAGGCTGACCAGGCTCTCAGGACTTCCAGGGAGACACCGTCCAGCCGCTGAGGTCGTAGTCACTCAGGCACTCATCGACACGCCCGGTGAGCTTCTCAAGGTCACCATTATTCTCGGCCAGAAACAGGTTCTCGAGACGAACGTTGTCGTAGTTGCCCGCATAGCATCGCTCAAAGAGCTCCTGACGTGCGCCGAACTCGGTGCCGATGGAATCCCATGCGAGCTTCCAGAGCTTCACCCGCTCGAGCGCATCCACCCCGGTGCCCTGGTAGAAGAGGTCGATGTAGGGCCTCAGTTCTTCGCTAATCAGATCCTTTGCGCTGGACGGTAACTGGATGAAGCCGCCGCCGCCCACCAACTGCATGATCTCTCGCACCTTGGGGTAGATCATCGGCCCGAGGGCCCGCAGCGCAAAGATGGACCGATGGCCCGGCGCTACCGTCCCGTTGGGTCCGGGGTCTGGAGAGGAGCAAGCGTCCCGCACCAGGGCATTGAACATGTTGGTGTACGTAATCACCTCGCCGATACGCACCCGCACTCCGCGCATGCCGATCGTGCCGTTCTGCTGAGCCAGCTTGATGAGCAAGCCCGTCATGAATTCCATCTTCACGGCGAAGCGCACCGCACCATGCAGCATGAGGTTCTGGGTGACCTGCGCGTGTACAAAGAAGCGATTCGCTCGGTCTGCGTCACGGAAGATCAGACAGTTCTCCCAGGGGATGAAGACCTTGTCGAAGATCAACGTGGCATCGTTCTCGTCGAAACGCGAAGACAGGGGATAATCGAAGGGCGTGCCCTGATTTGCGCGGAGTTCATAAGAGGGCCGCGAGATCATCTTCAGCCCCTCGGCCTCGGTCGGAACGACAAAGACCAGCGCGTACTCGGAGTCGTCTTCTTCGAGAGGCACCGGCGAGGAGCTAAACACCAGATTGCAGTGGGTGAATACCGCGGCCGTCCCCACCATCTTGGCGCCGCTGACAACAAAACCATCGTCTCGCTCAGCGACCACTCGTACATTCACTGATGGCAGCTCATGAGGCCTCTTGCTGCGGTCCACCATGGGATTCACACCCACGTGGTTCATGAACAGCACCTGGTCAGCTAGCCGCTCATACCAGCTCGTGCAGTTGCCCCCGAATGGCTCGAAGAAGTCAGGACTCGCTCCGAGGGACACCGCCAGTCCTGCCTTGTAGTCAGGACTGCGCGCCATGAAGCCATAGTGCAAGCGCGCCCAATGTCGCATGGCGTCTGCGCGCTCCTTGAGGTGATTGCGTGTACGCGCTACTCGGAAGGCGCGATGGGAGAGCGCGCCTCGTGCTGTCTGCCAACCAAGAACCTTCTGGTGGTCTGGCTCGTGAAGTGTGTCGTACAGGTGAGCTATCGAGCGCGCCGCCATGCGAAAGGCGGGGTGCGTGCTTACGTCTGCAACCCGCTCGCCATTGAGCCAGATCTCGCGGCCGTCCTGAAGGGACTCCAGGTACTCCTGACCGGTCAGCGCCATGAACTCATGTGCCCGATGTTCACCGCGCCTGGTGGCTAGTTATTAAGGGCGCCAGCGTCAATCCAACTGCGGATACCATCAAGGGTTTCCTGATCCAGTGGCCCTCCGACCAGGGGCATGCGACTGCCCTCGTTGGCACCTTGAGTACCATCGAGCTTGTTCATCACAAAGCTGTTGGCGGAGTCTCCAGGCGCGATCCGAACGAGTCCCACAGCAGAGACGTTGGAGGCTGGCACATTAATCCAGGCATCGTAGGTCTCCTGTGGAGTCGAGCCCAGGCTCTGTTGCCCCGAACCGTTGCTGCTGTTGTGGCAGTTGCAGTTGGGGGTGGTGCTCGCGCTCGTCACCGCATAGACCTGGGTAAAGGTCCAGCCATCGACGGCCGCTGAATCATCATCATCTCCAGCCGCTGAATCGTCATCATCCGCGACGGTGGTGTCATCATCATCCGTATCGGTGCTGTCATCATCATCCGCAGCGGTGCTGTCGTCATCGTCACCCTCGGCTACCTCATCAGTAGCTCCGTCACTCACCCACTCGCGGATGTTGTTGATCGTCTCTTCAGAGAGGCATCCACCACCCACGCAGCCAAAGGGCATTCGTGCTCCGCTGCCCTCGATCTCGTCCTGGTGCGTGCCACTGATCTTATGAATCAGGTAGCTGTTATCCGGATCACTACCGGACACTCGCGACATCGTAGGCAACTCCTGGGACGCGATCCCAACCAGGTTGGCATAGGCCGTATCCATGTCCGGCATGCTCAGCCCGGCTTCACCAGCCTCGCTGTGGTGACAGCTGCAGTTCGCCTCGATTACCGCGTACACGTAGCCCCAGTCTGCGCCGGGCTCGACATCTGGCTCCGTCACTTCGCAAGCCCCGAGAAGCATCGCTGCGGAAACGGGCAAGGCAATCAGAGTTCGCCTCAGCATAGTCATCGTGGTCATGTCGTTCCTCCGGCTACCAGGGCTCGGCTCCTCGCCGACCCAGGGTTCATGGCCTGCTGCCGCCCAACGAGTAGGCGGACAACAGCCAGAATGATACTCGTTTGTGAGTATCGAAGGTAGCGAGGGCTAGATCTTGCCCTCGGCCGCGTATACTTTCCTGCCATGAATGCCACTGACCTCAGTTCATCGTCCCTTTCACCACTGCTCGAGCACGTCGCGGCGCTGGACCTGACCGCTCCCGAGAAAGCCCGTGCCAGCCTAACCCAACACTTTCCCCCAGACGGCCCGTTCATCATGGGCATAGCAGCCCTCATGCGAGCCGGGGTTGCCGATGGCAGTCTGTGCAACCGTGGAGGTGGCTCCGTTCGGTTCTCAAGGGTATTCAAAGCCAGCGAGGCGAGCTCTGGTCTCTCAGCGGATGCCGTTCTCATGGATGGCCCCGGTCCCCTGCACCGCCATCCCCTCGGTGAAGTCGACCTCTGTTTCTCTGAAGACGGCGAGCCCAGCTTCGACGGGGAGGCAGCTGGCTGGGCGGTCTACCCACCTGGTTCGACCCACGTTCCGACGGTTAGCGGTGGCACCATGCTGATCCTCTACCTGCTGCCACAGGGAGCCATCGACTTCCTCTAGGCCCGCATACCGACGAAGAACAGCGTCAAGGCCGCAGTGTCTGGTTCGGCAAGAACCGGCGAGTTCCATGATATCGATATTCTGAACACCACTTCCGTTCACTAAGATGGGCAAGTAGACGACGGAAGGCGGCAGCGGCTGGCTTGAGATGGCAAACAGTCGCCTCTGCGCCGTTCCGCTCGATGGTCACAGAACCTGATCCATGCAAGGGGCTTACCTCGCGGACCCACATCGTCCTACAATCGGTAGCCCTGCCTCAAACTTGGAGAACGCATGTCCATCCTCATCAAGAATGGCCGCATCGTCACCGCCGTCGACGACTACTACGCAGACATCTACATCGAAGGAGAGAAGGTCGTCCGTATAGGAAAAGATCTCGACGTGGGTGCTGACACAATCTTCGACGCCACAGACCGGCTCGTGATTCCCGGGGGCATCGACGCCCACACTCACTTTGATATGCCCTTCGGCGGCACCGTCTCAGCTGACGATTTTGACTCGGGCACCAAGGCTGCTGCCTTCGGCGGCACAACGACCATCATCGACTTCGCCATTCAGACCAAGGGTGAGTCCACCATGAAGGGCCTGGATGCCTGGCACGAAAAGGCTCAGGGCAAGGCGACCATCGACTACGGCTTCCACATGATCGTCACCGACATGCCTGATGAGCGCCTCCCTGAGATGGAGCGGCTCGCCGGTGAGGGAATCACCAGCTACAAGCTGTTCATGGCCTATCCAGGCGTACTCTACGTCGATGATGGAACCTTGTACCGGGCCTTCCGTCAGGCTGGTGAGAACGGAACCCGCATCTCGATGCACGCAGAGAACGGCATCGTCATCGACGAGATCA
>CAZEIY010000210.1:0-7365 GCA_964512375.1 uncultured Rickettsiales bacterium
AGTAGTTGATCGACACGCTGGGCCGGAGGACGCTGAGCCGGTATCCCGCTGACCACCCAAAGAAGCGGCTGTCGGTGCGGTAGTGGATAGAGGCTCCCCAGCTGTGCTGGCCCAGAACATCCATGCCGCCGGTAGAGAGGCCTCCCAGCGCGCCAGTGTCCGTTATGGCTCCCATGAGCGATATGGTGCGCGGCGGGAACAGTGTGAGGAGTGGGTTGTAGTTCTTGACTCTGCCAGCCTCGCCGGCCGCCTCGGGTGGGAGGGGTGCGCGAGGGCCAGGGTCGGTGAGATCGGGGCTCTTCTTCTTCGCCCGGTCCGATGCCACGGACTGAGCCGGTGCGTTCGCGTCCTTCTGGTCGGTGCCCACGACGGGAGGAGCCATCGTCAGGAAGTCGGCTCGCTCTCTGGCTCTGGAGATAGCTCGGTCTGGGCCGCGACCGTAGGGAGCAGCGGGGCCGGGCACACCTTCAAGGGCGGTCTTTGGAGCCAGGGCCTGAGCGGAGGGACCGAAGTCGGGGCCTGGCAGCATGCGGCCGGGCAGGTCGGCTGCTTCCCAGGCGTCGGGAGAGAAGGGGATCTCTTCGACTCGCCAGCCTTCGCTGCTGTAGCCCTGGAAGGCGATGTGCGTTCCATCCGGCGACAGAGTGCCTCGTCGCGCCGCGCCGAGCAGTCGGGTCACCCGAAAGACGCGCCCATCACTCCAGCGGTAGGCATAGAGGTTCCAGCAGTTGTCTCGATCCGACGACCACAACAGCCAGCGTCCATCTCTTGACCAGAAGGGCTCGATGTCTGAGGCACGATCCCAGGAGATGGTCCGAAGCGATTGATACTTGGAGTCGAGGACGTGAATGTCACGGAAGCCTCCGGGCTTCCAGACCGAGACAGCCAGACGCTCGCCGCTGGGGTCGAACGCTGGGTCTGCGTACTGGCTGCCATCCGCAGCAGCCGTGATCGGTCGAATCGCAACCTCCCCATCGCCCTCGGGTAGCTCGACCCAGACGAGCTGGTTCTGGGGCCCGTCGTTCTGCACAGCGACCCCTGCGCGTTTGTCTGGGTCGGGATGGAGGGTCAGGCCGTGGAGTCGGGCGCCGCGACTCAGGCGATGCCGCTTCTTGTCTTTCAGGTCGTACCGGAAGAGGTCGAGCCTGGAGACGTAGCGGTTGGGTCGACCCGTCGATGACCAGAAGATCGAAGTGCCGTCGCTGTTGAGCTCGGGACTGCCGACGCCACCTCGCCTCACCAGGCGGTCCGAGAGTCCATCGCGCCGAACGGCGCGCAGTGACGAGGCCTCTTTGGCCGAGCCATGGATATAGAAGATCTCCTCACCGTCGGCGCTGTAGAAGGGCCGGCTCGCTGTGCCTTCTCTGGTGGGCAGGATGCGGGTCGGGGTCAGTCCGCTCCCCTGGCTGCGGATCTTCTCGGCTTGCGCCAGGTAGCGGGTTGATGTGTCCCGGCGCCAGTCCTTCCACAGCTGCACAAAGGTGCGATCGAATGACAGCTTCGAGGGCAACAGAAAGGGGATGACGCCGCGGCTGTGCCGTTTGTGAAAATCAACCCAGGCTTCTGCAGAGCTACGCTCGGCGACGTAGAGGTGGAAGCTTGCCCCGTACAGGTAGCGGCTCTGCCCTCCGGGCCAGCGCTGTCCGTAGCCTTCGGCCTCGTCAATGCGTGGAAGCTTGCCGTCGAGGGCAGCGGTGCGGAGGAGTGTCTCGGTGGTGGTAGATCGGCCTCGGCCACCTCGCGTGAACAGGGTCTCCAGGTAGGTGGCATACCCTTCGGTCAGCCACTTCGGCAGGACCGCATTGGGAGTGATGAGGCGACCCAGCACGTAGCGCAGCACCAGGGGCAGCCCGTCGACCATGTCGATCTGCAGGATGTGGGTGTACTCGTGAATGAACAGGGCCCACAGCCAGTTCTGATGATTGTCGAGGGTTGAGCCGGCGTCGGGGGGCACGGTGTATAGGACGATGGAGTTAAACGGGGTGGTGCGCGCGTACCCGTTGGCGCGGTCGGTTGGATCGACCAGCACGACCTGTGTGCGCTCCAGGGGTTGCCACTCGAGATACGGGGAGAGCAGCGCATGCACTTCCTCAGCTACCTGGGCCATCTCGATGGCGAGATCCCCCTCGCCCTGGTGGAAGTGAATGTCGAAGTTCGCGGTCTGGATCGTCTGCCAGCGCAGGCGCGGGTCGAAGGTGCCCGCTTCGATGGTTAGCGGCGAGAGTAGGACGGAGAGGAAGAGGACTGCGGTAAGGAGCAGCCGCGCGCCACAGCTGAGCCGATGAGCCATGACGGCAGACGCGCTCTCAGAAGTAGTAATGGATGCCTACGGACGCTGCGCTCCCTGAGCTCGTCTCGACATCGACCTGTCCGGGTGAAAGATCCAACTTGAGGCCGAATTCTGCTGAGAACCCAAGGTTTTCGAGTCCGAAGAAGAAGAACTCGACACCGACTACGGCCTGCGCTCGCAGGCGATGCAGAGGACCCTCTGCGTTCTTCTGGCGCACGTAGCCCGCGCCGATTCCGCCGTACAGGTTGAGGTTGTCCTCGGCCAGGATGGGCAGCAGGAGCCTGCCTCCTGCGAAGAACTGGTCCACGTCATCGGAGCCCGAATCGACTTCTTCGCCCGCGACGGCGGAGATCGAGAAGCCCACCAGTGCTTGAGCCTGGATGTTCAGGGTGGGTCTCGGTGTCGGCATACCGATCTTGACCGACAGGGAACTGAAGCTCGAAAAATTGTTGTTGAAGCCAAGGGCGAAGCGACCTCGCAGGTCACGAGCCTGAGCCTCGCCAACGGTGAGGCAGAAGAGCACCGACGTGAGCGTGAGCACGAGGGGGATTCGAAGAGTCAAGAAGCGGCCAGTCATAGGGTCCGAAAGCTAGCCTGCTGTGCCCTGCGACGCAAGCCTGGCGACCCCAAGGAGGGTGGCAGGCAGTCCTTCTCAAATGGGTTGAATTTCACCTTAAGATCCCGGGCGCCTCGTGTTATCTTTCGCGCCCTGTTGGGGGCTCGCGCGCCCCCTACTGCCCGCCCCGCCCATCGCTCGTTTGAGCTGTCCCTTCAGGGTCCTTCAATGTCCGCAGAGCCCGCCTCCCGGCCCTTCGTCCACCTTCACCTCAAGTCTCAGTTCACTCTGCTTGGCGGGGTGGGTTCGCCCAAGTCCATCGTCAAGCAGGCGTCAAAGATGGGTATGTCTCATCTCGCGCTGACCGATGAGATGAACCTGTTCGGTGCGGTGGAGTTTTATAAGGCGTGTAAGGGCGAGGGTATCGTGCCGATCATCGGAGCGGAGCTGATCGTGGCTCCCGGATCACGCTTCGACAAGAACAAGGCTCGAGACAATCACCGACTGGTCGCCCTGGTGCGCAACCACGATGGCTATGTCGCGCTCAATCATCTGGTCTCAGAGGGCTACCTTACGGGTCGCCACTACCTGCCACGCATCGACAAAGACATCCTCGAGGAGCACCGCGAGGCAATCGGCAAGGGACTCATCTTTCTGTCGGGCGATCTGCGCGGTGAAGTGCCCAAGCTCCTGGGCCAGGAGCGCTTCGACGAGGCCCGCGAGGCGGCGCTGTGGCTGCAAGAGCTGGTGGGAGCGGGCAACTTCTACCTTGAGTTGATGGATCTGGGCTGGGGTTCATCCAGCGGTGGCTTCGAGGCCGGAGTCGATCAGCGCAAGGTGAACGAGCAACTGCGCGCTCTCAGTGCGCAGACAGGTATCCCCCTGGTGGTGAGCAACAATGTCCACTATCCGCGTCAGCAGGACTCGTTCCTGCATGAGGTGTTGTTGTGCCTGGGAATGACCAACACCCTTGAGGATGAGTTTCGCTTCCGCTTCCCCAGCGACCAGTTCTTCATGAAGAGCGCCGATGCGATGTATTCGCTCTTTGCCGGCGATGAGCAGGGCCTCGCAAACACGACCGATATCGCCGGTCGTTGCATTTTCGATTTCGAGTTCGGCAACTACCGTTTTCCTGTCTACCCACACCTCGAAGGCCGCACTCCTGAGCAGGTCCTCGAACAGTTGGCGAGAGAGGGGCTGGAGCAGCGAATACAGGTGGTGCGCGCTCGCACCGCAGAAGACGACTGGGAGAGGGTCCAGAGCGAGTACGAGGCTCGCCTGGTCGAGGAACTCGGGATCATCGAATCCATGGGCTTCGCCGCCTACTTCCTCATCGTCTACGACTTCATTAACTGGGCCAAAGAACGCGACATTCCGGTGGGGCCCGGTCGTGGCTCGGGTGCTGGTTCGTTGGTCCTGTATTCCCTGCGCATCACCGACATCGATCCTATCCCCTACAACCTGCTTTTTGAGCGCTTCCTGAATCCCGAGCGCGTGTCCATGCCCGATGTGGACGTTGATTTCTGCCAGGACCGTCGCGGTGAGGTCATCGACTATGTGAACGACGCATATGGCGGCGCCACTCGTGTCACTCAGATCATCACCTTCGGAAAGATGCTGGCTAAGGGGGGGCTGCGTGATGTCGGTCGCGTCATGGGACTGAGCTATGGCGACGTAGACCGAGTCGCGAAGCTCGTGCCCGATCAACTCGGCATCACCCTACCCGAGGCCATCGCGCGCGAGCCACGCCTGGTAAAAGCTATGGAGGAGGACCCCCGCATCGCGCGACTGGTGCAGCTGGCGAGCGGTCTCGAAGGAACCACCCGCCACTCGTCCGTGCATGCGGCCGGTGTCGTCATCGCTGACGATGATCTGCGCAGCTACTGCCCGCTCTACAAGGGCGCAGGAGATGGCGATCCATCGGTTACCCAGTTCGACATGAAGTGGGCTGAGGAGATCGGACTGATCAAGTTCGACTTCCTCGGGCTCAAGACGCTGACCATGGTGAAGAATGCGCTGGATATGGCGCGCGCCGCCGGCAAGTGCGAGTGGGACTTCTTCAGCTTCAACAACGTGCCTCTCGAAGATGAGGGCGTCTACCAGATGCTGGCCAAGGGCGACACCCTCGGTGTCTTCCAGTTGGAGTCCTCGGGCATGCGCGAGCTGCTGCGTGGTCTGCAGCCGACTCGCTTTGAGGACATCATCGCGGTCGCTGCCCTCTACCGTCCGGGCCCGATGGGTATGGGTATGCACCACACGTTTGTGGAGTGTAAGCACGGTCGGCAGCAGGTCACCTACCCGCATCCCAGCTTGCGCAGTGTCCTCTCGGATACCTATGGGGTCATCGTCTTCCAGGAGCAGGTGATGCAGATCGCCCAGATCATGGGCGGCTACAGCCTCGGAGAAGCTGACCTCTTGCGTCGTGCCATGGGCAAGAAGAAGGAAGAGGAGATGGCCCGGCAGCGGGTTCGCTTCCTCGAGGGCGCGGCCAGGCAGGAGATCGACGAGAAGACCGCCAGCACCGTCTTTGATCTGATGGCTGAGTTCGCCAAGTACGGTTTTAACAAGAGCCACACAGCCGCCTACGGCTTCATTGCCTACCAGACGGCCTGGATCAAGAAACACCTGCCTGCCGAGTTCTTCGCGGCGCTGCTCACCATCGAGTCGTCCAACACCGACAAGGTGCTCCTCTACAT
The DNA here is from genome assembly GCA_964512375.1 of uncultured Rickettsiales bacterium. Lineage (GTDB taxonomy): Bacteria > Myxococcota_A > UBA796 > UBA9615 > UBA9615 > UBA6601. Next base: position 5,543 of record CAZEIY010000210.1, read on the forward strand.
GGACGATGCGCGTAAGCACGACATCGAGGTGCTTCCTCCCGATGTCAACGAGAGCGCCCTCAAGTTCACGGTGGTCGGTGACAAGGTTCGTTTCGGTCTGACTGCGGTCAAGGGAGTCGGGCAATCGGCGGTCGAGGCTATCCTGGAGGCCCGGACTCAGTGCGGTAGCTTCGAGAGCCTCGATGACTTCGTCGGGGCGATCGATGTGACTCGGGTCAACAAGGGCGTGATCGAGGCTCTGGTCAAGTGTGGGGCTTTCGACTCGATGGGCTACAGCCGTGCTTCGCTGCTCCCCTGCGCAGACCGTCTCCTTGAGGCGGCTCGGCAGAAGACTCGTGACCGCGAGTCTGGCCAGGTAGGACTGTTCGGTGTGGGTAGTGCCGGAGATGCGGGGCAGCTGAATGTGCCCCAATTGGCTGAGTGGCCCGAGCGCGAGCGTCTCGAGAAGGAGAAGGAGGCTCTCGGCCTCTACATCACCGGCCATCCGATGAACGCCTTCGCCGCTGAGGTGGAGACATTCGCTACTGCGACGACTGCGGACCTGCGCGAGCTGAAGCCTGGTGCAGAGCTTCGTATTGCCGGTGTGGTGGGCAGCATGAAGGTGATAGTCACCAAGTCGAAGGGCGAGCGGATGGCCTTCGTGCAGTTCGAGGACTTGCTCGGCAGTGTCGAGCTGACGGTCTTTCCCCGTACCTTTGCGAAGGTGGAGCACTGGCTCAACACCGACGAACCTCTGCTGGTCAAGGCCAAGCTCGATGAGTTCACTGAGGACGGCGGCGCCAAGCTGCTGGCCGACGACGTGCAGCCGCTCGCTGAGGTACGTGAGTCCGAGACTCGTGAGGTCTGCATCGAGTGCGGTGTCGAGGATGGCAGCCAGGAGAGGCTCAAGACGCTCCGAGAGCTTATCGAACGGTACCCTGGCGACGCGCCCATTCGTTTGGTCTGGAGTCTGCCCGATGCATGCGAGGTGGTTGTCGCGTTGCCAGCGCGCTGGAAGCTGCAGCCGAGCCAGGAAATGCTCGAGGAAGCAGAGGCTGTGTTTGGGCGTCGAGTGACGTCCTTCAGGTGATCCCCATGAGACTCCTTGACCCAGCCCGCACCCTCTTGATATTCGTCCGCAGCACTTGGTTTTAGGGGCCCTCCGTGAACTTTCAGCAGATGATTCTGTCGCTCCAGAACTACTGGGCCCAGCAGGGGTGTCTGGTCGCGCAGCCGTACGACATCGAGAAGGGGGCGGGCACCGGCAACCCTCACACCTACCTGCGCTCCCTCGGCCCCGAGCCCTGGAACGTCGCGTACGTCGAGCCGTGTCGGCGACCCACCGATGGCCGCTACGGCGAGAACCCCAACCGCCTCGGCGCCTACTACCAGTTCCAGGTCATCCTCAAGCCGTCGCCGAGTGATGTCCTCGACATCTACCTGCGCGGACTCAGCGCTCTGGGCATCAACGCTCGCGAGCATGACATTCGCTTTGTCGAGGATGACTGGGAGCAACCCACCCTCGGTGCCTGGGGCCTCGGCTGGGAAGTCTGGCTGGATGGTATGGAGATCACCCAGTTCACGTACTTCCAGCAAGTGGGTGGCCTGGAGTGCAGGCCGGTCTGTGCTGAGATTACCTACGGCCTCGAGCGCATCGCCATGTATCTACAGGGCGTGGACCGCTTCCATGATCTCGAGTGGGCGCCGGGCGTTTCCTACGGAGAGGTTCATCACCAGACCGAGGTCGAGTGGTCGAAGCACAACTTCGAGCACGCCGACCCGAAGGTCCTCTTTGAGCTTTTTGGTTTGTACCAGGGAGAAGCGAAGCGGCTGGCTGAGTTGGG
>CAZEIY010000211.1:0-7337 GCA_964512375.1 uncultured Rickettsiales bacterium
AGCTACCTGCTCTGCTCTTGGCCCTTGTCTCTCTGGTCTCGCTGCGTCGTCGCCGGAGGTTGCTCTAGGACGGCTCGATATTGCGTCGGCTCTGTCTCAGGGAACCACGAGGAGTGGTCCCTCGTTGTTGTGGTCCCAGATGGCGTCCGTAGCCACGAGGTCGACACAGGTGCCAACGCCTGTCGGGCAGGGAGCGCAGGTCCATCCCAAGGACGAGCTGCACAGGAAGCTGCTGTACGCGCTGATGTCGAGCTGTCCGGTGATCGAGCCCTGGACCACCTGCTCGGCGTCCCCAGTGAAGTCTCCCGCGAAGACGGTGTCATAGAGATTTAGAGTGCCTAACTGAGTGCCGACGTTGATGTCTGAAGGCCCGACTTCGAAGTGCGGAGCCACATAGCGGCCCGCTTCACTTACGGTGAGGTTGTAGGTACTCAGGCTTGTGTCCTGGCTGCAGGTGCCGAGCTGAGTCGCAGCCAGAACCATGAGGATCTCCTCTACGAGGATGCTCACTGCGGTGGGACTGAGCAGCAACGGATAGTCAGCTAGGTTGATTCCGTAGCCGCCGAGAATATCCACGAAGCCTGGTGGACTCTGAAAGTTCACCGAGTCCCAGTTGAGGCAGTAGCTGCGCTGAACGAAAGCCAGACCAGGATCTACGCTGGCGGAGTCGTCGTCATCGCCAGCAGAGTCGTCGTCATCGCCAGCAGAGTCATCGTCATCACCCACAGAGTCATCGTCGTCTGGTTTGCTGGTTGCGTCGTCGTCATCGCTCGTCCCGCCGTTTGCCGAGTCATCATCGTCGAAGGAGTCGTCGTCGCTGCTTGAGCGATCACCCAGTTCGCTGCAGCCAGAGGTGAGGGCGAGCAGAAGGACAACTATGAGTAGGTGGAGTCGGATCATAGGCCCATGGTACGCGATGATTTTTTGGTCTGCGGCACCAATCGACGCGCGGGGGCAGTTGGCTTCACGTCGGCTACACTGGGCCAGAGATGAAGGTTCTCCTTGCCAATCCCCCATGGCTTCGTCCCGGCTGGCACGGCGTACGCGCCGGTTCTCGCTGGCCCCACCTCGAGCGGGCCGAGTCTCCGTACAGCCCCTTTCCCTTCCTAATGGGGTACGCGGCGGCAGTGCTTGAGCAGGACGATGTTCAGGTGGCCGCAGTCGATGCGTGTGCGGAGCGCCTGGATCGAGACGAGTTCCTCGAGCGCTGCGCGGGTCACTTTCCCGACGTTACTGTCCTCGAGGTGAGCACGCCGACGATTCATGAGGATCTGCGCACGGTCACCGCTCTGCGTGAAGAGCTCGGTTTCGAGGGCAAGGTGCTGCTCGCTGGACTGCACAAGCCGCTGTACGAGGCTGCTTTCCTACAGGAGCATCCGCAGGTCGACGGCACCTTTGTCGGTGAGTACGAGTACACGCTACGAGACCTGGTCCGTGCGAGAGGAAGGCTGACGGAGCCGTTGGACGGTCTCATCTGGCGCGCTGGCGATGAGCTGTGGGTGGGACCTCGTAAGGAGTCGACGGACCAGCTGGACGATCTGCCGTGGCCGGCCCGTCATCTCTTCCCCATGGAGCACTACCATGACCTGCCCGGCGGCATCGCGAGTCCCTCGGTGCAGATGTGGGGGAGTCGGGGTTGTTCATTCACCTGCAATTTTTGCGCATGGCCGCAGATCCTCTATGCCGACAATCGCTATCGGGTGCGGAGCCCAGAGGCCATCGCCGACGAGATGCAGGCGATGGTCGAGCAGGGATATAAGTCCATCTACTTCGATGATGACACCTTCAATTTAGGTAAGCGTCGCACCGCGGAGATTGCTCGTACGTTTGCTGAGCGTGGCATCGATGCTCCGTGGGCGTTTATGGGGCGGGCTGACACCTGCGCGCCGGAGCAATTTGAGGATCTCGCTCGTACTGGTCTCGCAGCGGTGAAATTCGGGGTCGAGAGTGCCGATAGTGGTCGTCTCAAGGAGATCGGCAAGAACCTTAAGGTGCAGCAGGTGCGAGAAGCCGTGGCCATGGTGAAGAAGCAGGGGATCAAGGTGCACCTCACCTTCATGTTTGGCCTGCCCGGTGAGACGCCCGCCTCCATGCAGAGCACTCTAGATCTTGCCTATGAGTTGGATCCTGACTCTGCTCAGTTCACCGTTGCTGTGCCGTTCCCCGGCTCTCGACTGCACGACGAACTCCAGGAACAGGGTCGCCTGGAAGGTCTCGAGTATGAGGACCTCGATGGCTACCGTACGGGCGTCGTCAGCACCGATGCGCTGGGAGCCGCGCAGATCGTCGGCTTCGTTCAGGCGGTTCACCGCCGCTGGGAGAAGCGGCTTCGGCCAACCAGGGCGGCACCACAGATTCCTATTATTGAGATGGGGGGGCGTGATCTCGCCGTTGGTCTGCTGGCGCGGGCTGGCGATGGCTCCTGGCTGGAGGAAGCTCTTGCGCGGGTAGCGATGGAGACTGGAGATGTGCCGCCCGAGATCGTGGTGGTGACGGATGGGGCCGACGCGACCCTGGCACCTCTTGTCGAGCAGAGGCTGCCCGCCGCGAAGATTGTTGCTGCAGAATGCTCGGAGTCACCGGCGGGCATGGCAAACCGGGCCATCGAATCCACCACAAGCCAGCACATACTGCTGCTGCAAGCGGGGGTGCTACCAAGGCAGGGTTGCTTTGACGCGGTGCTCGCAGCGTTCGTCGAGTATCCGCAGGCTGGAGCGCTAGCCCTTCCCCTGCATAGAGAGGGCGGGCAGGTTGAGAGCTCGGCTCTCTCGATGTCGCGCTGGGGCAGGGTGCTGCCTCATCGCGAGAGCACCGGCGCGTCGCAGTCGATCTCGGCGGTCAGAAGTGTCGCAGGCGCCTATCGCCGTGAGATGCTCGAAGAGACCAGTGGCTTTGATCCCGTGCTGGTTGGGGAACTCTGTGACGTAGACCTGTGTGTCCGCGCCCTGTTGCTCGGCTACCGGTCGATGCGTGTGGATGGTCCGGGCTTTGATGTTGATGACGGCGTGACGCTGCTCACCTTCGAGCGTGACGACGGCGCTCGTGAGGAGCTCAGGGCCTGGGCCAAAGGCAGGGTCCGGATGGTGCTGCGCAGCCTGCCGCGAGAGGCTCTGCAGGGCGCGAGTACGCAGGTGTTTATCGAGGGCCTCGCCGACCTGTACCGGGCCAGCAGGGGTCGGCATCACCCGGACGCGATCCTGCGGGGCTTCATCGATGGCCTGGTAGAGAGCCGTTCAGCTCTCGATGAGCGTCGTAAGACCCTGGGGCGTCGGCGGGTTGGCGAGGAGTTTGTTCGGGAGACTTTCCGACGGGCAGAGGCCGATATGGACCATTGCCGCTGGCAGCGAGTGTTGCAGTCGGTGAGTCGCTGAACTCGTTACGTTGACGATCACGCCGACAGGACCTAGGGTCCGCAAATGCAACGACTCCTGCTCGTCCTCCTTGTCTCCGCCTCCACCTTTCTTCCCGGGTCGGTTAGTGCCGCGGAGTGGAAGATCGACGGCACCCACAGCGCTGTCGAATTCAAGGTACGTCACATGATGGTGTCCTGGGTACGAGGCACATTTGGCAAGGTCAGCGGCACCGTGCAGCTCGACCACAGCAACCTCGCCGCTTCTTCCGTGACGGTGAGCATCGATGCAGCCAGCGTGGACACGGGTAATGAGAAGCGGGATAAGCACCTGCGCGACAGCGACTTCTTCGACGTCGAGAAGCACCCCACCATCACCTTTGTCTCACGTTCCGTTCGAGGGGTGGGAACGGACTCGTTTGAGTTTGTGGGTGATCTGACTCTTCTCGGAAACACTCAGGAGGTGGTCATGGCGGTCACCGATGTCGCTTCGCCCGTCGTAAGCCCCTGGGGGGGCAACAAGAGTGGCGCCAGTGCAAGCTTCGAGATCCAGCGCAGCGCTTTTGGAATGCAGTACCGCAAGCTCCTCGAGGCGGGCGGCCTGGTGGTGGGCGACGACGTGAAGATATCCATCGACGTTGAGCTCAACGAGGTCACGGCAAAGTAGGAGCTGTCCCCTGGGGTCTCGACTCAGGTGCGAACTGCTGGATCGAACTCGTCAGTAGCTTGCACTACAGCGGACAATCCCAACTCCTGCACCTTCGCTCGCATGCGTGCGTGCCGCTCGATACGCACCTCCAGGGTGTTCGTGCCGTCGAGGCTCTGCCACTCGTGGTAGTGGCCGGGTGGGGGCAGGGTGATGCCGAATTTGCTGTGCTCGGTCCACAGAGGTGAGCCTGGTACTACCGCGCAGACGCTGAGTGAAGTGACACGGTCGATGTGTTCCCTGTGTCGCTCGAGAGAGTCGAGAGTCTCCCGGAAGCTCTCTTCAGTCTCCCCCGGGAAACCACAGATCATGTTGATCCCAGTGGTCATACCGGCGTCATGAGTGAGCTTGAGTGTCTCCACCGCAATGTCGGTGGTGTAGCCCTTTCGCATTACTCCCAAGACCTCGTTGCTGAATGACTCCAGCCCGTAGGTCAGATCGGTGCAGCCGGCCCTCACCATCTTGTCGAACAGCTCTGGGTGTTTGTTCATCACGCGGTGCGCGGTGGCTTGACCATCCCAGACCAACTCGACGTTGTTCTCGATGAGCACGTCGCAGTAGCGGTCCAGATGACTGAGGTCACCGTTGAGGATCAGGTCGTTCCAGGTGATTCCGCCGATCCAGTAGTGCTCCTTGTAGTAGGCGATGGACTGCATCAGCTTCTCGAAGGAGAACGCGCGGTAGCGGCCCTGGTCCGGCTTATCCGAGCAGAACGCGCAGGAGCGGAAGCAGCCCCGTCCCATGATCAGGGCGATGTGGTCGCGTCCGATGTATTTGCACAGGTCGTAGCCCTCGAACGTGGGATGGACGAAGGACGAGGGCGGGACGGCGTGGGAGATGCACAGCGGCGCGTCGGGATCATCGGGCCGGTCCTTCCAATGCTTGAGGCTGTCCGGGACCTCGCCCACTCCGGGTCCGTTGGGGCTCAACTGGTGCGCGAGCAGGAGTCGGAGAGCCTCCTCGCCCTCGCCGACCACGAAGATGTCGACAGCACCCCTCGGGAAGAGGGCGCGGAATTCGGGGAAGGCGACGCCTGGCCCACCCATCACGATGATCTTCTCGGGGGCATCGCGGCGAATCCGGTCGGTGACCAGCTTGGCGAAGGCGATGCCTTCCATGGTCAGGGAGAAGCCGACATAGGGTGTATCGGCCTCTAGGATTCGTCGGGCGACGACATCGCACTCATGGTTAAAGACCTCGGCTACCTTGTCTGGAGTGAACCAGAACACGGCCGACTCCATGTCCCACAGCTCGGCTCGATCCATCCGAAAGCGCAGGTAGGTGTCGATATTGCAGTCCCAGACGGGCGCGTCCATGCCGCGGGAGCGGAGGTAGGAACTCAGGTACCCGACACCCAACGGGGGCAGCCGGGTATCCCACGGCGGGGTCTTTACCAGGAAGATGGATGGATGGATCTGGGCTGGTCGGTTAGGCCGTGACTCGACGTCCGTCGGTTCCTGACGGATGCGACCGGCGAGGACTCGCAGAGACTTCAGCGGAGGTGCCATGGGCACAAGGATACCGTCCCTTGCGCTTCGCAGTGGGAAGCGAGGGTCAGTAGCCCGAGAAGATCCAGGCCTCGGAGTCGGGCTCTCGAGTGGGTTCTACCGCTCGGTAGCCGGCGGCATCTTCGTAGGTGATGCCTGCATGTTCGACCATTGAACCTGTGCCGAAGGCTCCGGCCAGATTGCTAGCTGAGCCGGCCGCTATGGCGAGGTGCGCCGGTCCCATGCTCTCGCCATCTTGGATGGCCGTTGCAGCGAGCAGCACGGAGTCGTAGCCGGCTCCGGCCGCGAAGTTGGGATAGGCCTGGTAGCGCGAGAGGAAGATGTCTTCGAAGTCACCACGCGGCAAGGGACGGTTCACCCAGTGGACGCGCTGAATCGCCTTCCCCGCCGCTTCGAGCACGGTGGGATACATAGCCCAGTCGATGAACCAGGCCTGCGTATTCTTCAATGGCTCGCTATTGAGCGCCCGAGCAAGGGGCGCCGCAACCTCACCGGGGCCAACAACAAACAGAGAGTCGGCTTCGTTCTTGATCGCTGTCTCAATAGCCGCGGAGACCCAGGCATCGGGCTTCTGAGGCGAGAGCGCGAGGGAGGCGACTACTTTTCCAGTTCGATCTGCCTTGAAGCCCTCGATGAATGCCTTGGCCAGGCTCTTACCGAAGATCTCGGGTGTGTGAAGAACGATCGCCCGGCCCATCCCTCGTTCGATACGCGCGTTGTGTGCGGCCACCCGACCCATGTCCGTTGCGGGCGGGGTGATCGCGAAGAGGTTGTCGTTCCATCGACTGGCTTGAGCTGCGCCCAGGTCGGGAATGATGAGCACGACCTGGTGGGCGGCCGCGATGGGAATGATGGCGGTCACTGCCGCTGGATGGACCGGTCCGATGATGATTGGCGTGCCCTTCACCATGCACTTGTGGTAGGCGGCGACGGCCCCCGCCTCGGTAGACTTCGTGTCCTTCTCAATCCAGTTGATCTTGCGCTTACGCCACTTCTCAGCCTTCACCTGGGCCTGGGCGATTGACATGCCTCGACGCATCTCGGCGCCTTCTTCCTCGCTCGAGCCCGAAGAAGGCAGCAGCACGCAGACCTGCACCTCCTCACTGGAGGGGCTGGTGACTGCAGCGTCAGTTGTCGGCTTGATGGCACTCGATGCCTTTGGGGAAGAGAGATTGCCGGCTGTCTTGCCACGCAGGTCGACGGTCGGTGGAGCTACCGACCCATCGTCGGGAGGGCATGCCTGCGAGAGGAGGGCGACAATCCCAAGGAGGATGGCTGGCAAGGAGCGCGGCATCAGTCCCGAATCCTAACAGCCTGACCGGCTCGGGCCAGGTCGCGATGGGGGGGGATTGAGCAAGGGGCCACTAGCTTAAGCGTAGTAATCGGCTGAGGTCTGCTTGCCGTTGCCGGCTGCTGAAGCCCAGCACGAGTACGAGAAGGAAGTAGATCCCGGAGAAAGCGTAGCGAACGCCCTCGAAGGGCAGCATCAGTTGAGCAGCGAACAGTCCGAACAGCACCATCGCTTCCACGAGTGTAAAGCGGAGATCGGCGAGAATCGCGACGGCGAATAGAGACTGTGCTGAGGTGATCAGCAGTTCTTCTTGCGGTCTCGAGGCCAGCTCGAGAGCGGCGATCTCTCCCTTACCCAGTGAATATGCGATGGGAATGGCACCGACCAACAGAGTCCATTGGTTGACCTTCGATGAGATCAGCGCTCCCAGAGCAGTCGATGTCCTCCCTTTGAGTACGAACAGCAGGGCGACAATTATCTCTG
>CAZEIY010000212.1:0-7292 GCA_964512375.1 uncultured Rickettsiales bacterium
CCCCGTCGCGGCACTCTCATCGCAGTCACCTGCGCAGGTCGACTCGCCGTCACCGTCGGTGTCCTGCTCTGCGAGCAGGATCTCTCCATCACAGTCGTTGTCCTGTCCGTCGCAGATCTCGGTGTTGGTTGAGAAGTTGGCGGGGTCCGTGTCGTCACAGTCCCCTGCGCAGATCGACTCGCCGTCGTTATCGCCGTCGAGCTCGTTGGCGGGGATGTTGCCGTCACAGTCGGTGTCCAGGCCGTCACAGACCTCTGACGCGTTCGGATTGATGGCCGCATTGTTGTTGTCGCAGTCCCCGTCCGAGCAGGCATTGAAGCCATCGCCATCGGCGTCAGTCTCGTCCAGGGGGATCTGGCCGTCGCAGTCATTGTCGAGACCATCACACTGTTCAGCGAAGCCGGGATTGATGAAGGTGTTGGTGTCGTCGCAGTCATCGCCACCAGCAATTGCGGGGTCATTACCGACCCAGGTGCACACCACAAAGCCGTCCCCATCACCGTCGAGTTCGCCGGCTGGTACGTCCCCGTCGCAGTCGGTGTCGAGGCCATCGCAGATCTCCACGTCACCCGCCCCAACCAGGGCATTGGTGTCATCACAGTCGGCGCAGCCTCGGATTCCGTCCCCGTCCCCGTCCGCTTCGTCGGCCGGCACGATATCGTCGCAGTTGTCGTCGATACCGTTGCAGGACTCGGGCTGGTTCGGGGCGATGAGCACGTCGCTGTCGTCACAGTCCAGCCCCGGCAGAATGAGCGGATCACTGCCGGTGTAGACGCACTCGACGAAGCCGTCGCCGTCGTCATCGACCTCATTCGCAGGGATCTGGTCGTCGCAGTTGTTGTCGATGCCGTCGCAGAGCTCAACGGCGCCCGGAGTACGCGCTGCGCCTGTCGCGACCGTGTCATCGCAGTCATTGCCCGTGCAGACGTCGACGCCGTCACCGTCTGCGTCGGCCTCGTCGGGTAGCAACACGCCGTCACAGTCATTGTCGAGTCCGTCACACACCTCGGTGCCACCTGGGAGCGCTAGCGCGGAACTCTCGTCACAGTCGCCTCCGCCGACGATCGCGGGGTCCGTGCCTTGAAAGCCGGTGCACTCGACGAAGCCGTCACCGTCGCTGTCGATCTCGTTGGGGGGTACGACTCCGTCGCAGTCGTTATCGAGTCCATCACAGATCTCTGGATTCGCCGGGAAGGAGGTCGCATCGCTGTCATCGCACTCTTCGCAGCCCAGGAAGCCATCAAAATCACTGTCACTCTCGCCACCGACCGCCGCTGTGCTGTCATCGCAGTCATTGTCTTGTCCGTCGCACAGTTCTGCGTTGCCCGGGGCGTTCGAAGCGTCATCGTCTGCGCAGTCGGCGCAGTCCAGGCTGAGGTCGCCGTCGGTGTCGATCTCACCGCCAGGCGCGACGGTGGAGGTGTTGCAGTCGTTGTCCTGTCCGTCGCAGGCTTCTGCATTGCCTGGGAAGTTCAAGGGGTCGTTTTCGTCGCAGTCCTGGCAGCTGGGTGAGCCGTCGAGATCGGCATCTCCCTCGCCGCCAATCACGGTCGTCAGCGGGTCACAGTCGGTGTCGAAGCCGTCGCAGAGTTCAATGGTGTTGGGGTGCGCCTGGGCATTGCTGTCATCGCAATCGAGCGAGTTAGCGACCCAGCCAGGGAAGGGCTCGCAGTTCGAGGTCGGAGTCGCGAGGGAGTCTCCGTAGCCGTCGCCGTCGTAGTCGGCGAAGTAGTCGTCGAAGAACAGTCCGTCGTCGACGAGCCCGTTACAGTCATCATCGACCAGGTTGCAGTCCTCCTCGGCGCCAGGATTGATCGCGGGGTTGAGTTCGTCACAGTCTCCGCCGACACGGACCAGATCCGGGATAGGGAGGCAACTGTTGATAGGGGTCGCTTCCTGGTCACCAAAGCCGTCCAGGTCAGCATCGGGGAGCCAGTCCTCGAAGATCAGGTCGTTGTCGGGGACGCCGTCGCAGTCCTCGTCCACCCCGTTGCAGACTTCGATTGCCGAAGGGAAGACGGTGGCGTCACTGTCATCGCAGTCAAAACAGGCTCCTACGCCATCACTATCTTCATCAGCGCCGTTGTCGATGCCCCCGTCACAGTCGTTGTCGATGCCATCGTCGCAGATCTCCAGAGCACCGGGATTGACCAGAGGTTCGAGATCATCGCAGTCATCGCCGCCGTCACTGAGCGCGAAGTACCCATCGCCGTCTACGTCGATACGCGCTGGTGGGAGCGTGATGCCGAGCAGGTCCACGAAGACAGGCAGTAGCTCGCCGGTCTCGATGTAGTCACCGCCCCCGCCGCCACCACCGCCAGACACCAGCACGGGATTGGTGGAGGCAAAGCTGATGCTCGCTGCATGGTCACCAACATTCAGGGCGCGGTACTGGACCTGGAATTCGACGGATTCACCAGGCCCCAGGGGCAGCGGGAAGCTTGCTTCTGTGGTGATAGTGAAGAAGGAGAGGTCTTCGCCCGCGGTGACCGGTTCGGCGATGTGCGTGCGGCCGTCGCCGAAGTTACTCAAGGTCAAGGTTCGGGTGGTCGGCTCGCCCAGGACGACGGCGCCAAAGTCCAGTGGCGCCTCATCCGCGTAGAGCAGAGGCGCACCTAGCTCATCGCATCCCCCCGCAAGCACGGACAGACACAGCAACAAGCCCGCCGTGAGAGCGGTTCGCTGGTGATGAAGACACATCGGAGCTACCTATCGGCCACTATAGCCTTCAGCTTCAGCCCTAACTGTCGATTTCGTGCCTCTACACGGCTGGAGGACAAGCAATTAGCGGCGTTCCGTACAATGTGCACCCTTGCGGAATACGGTCACCTACTCAGGTCGCTAGTAGGCGTCGGAGAAGGTCACGGTGTCGGTGACGAGCCTGGGTGTCCAGGTTTCACTTGCCGTAGTGCAGTCCGCCTCAGTGAGGATCGCAGGGTCCGAACAGGCCCCGGTAGTGGCGTCGGCTACGGTGACCACGTTGCTGCCGTCGTAGCTGCTGACTCCGACGATCGAGCTGCTGTGGCTGGTGATGGTCAGCGTTACGCTGAAGTCCATGACCAGGGGCCCGATGATCGCGCCGTCATTACAGCATGTCGCCCAACTCCAGGAGTTGGAGAAGTCGCCGTTGCTGTCAATCGAGATGGACTCGCTGTCGTCGTCATTGACGACGGCTCCAGAAAGTCCGGTAAAGCCGGTCCCGTCAATAGTTATGTTCCCCGTGGTGCCGCTGTCGCGGTTACTGTCGATGAACAGCGCCATAAAGAGCTCGCTGCCCTCGCTAGCGGGCTCTTGGTAGATCATCTCGACTACGTGGTTCTCTACCTCAAGTCCTGTGTTGGAGCTAGCGTTCCTGCCGGCCCCGTCGTTGTCTTCGTCGTACCAGGTCACAGCGTCCGTGGTGCCGGCAAAGGGCGCGAGGACCTGAGTGACGCCTCCCTGGGTCACGGCGACGCAGGTGGTGGTCGCGTCGCAGTCATCGTCAACACCGTTGCTGCAGGTCTCTGTGTTGCCGTTGTACACGGCGGCATCGAGGTCGTCGCAATCCGTGTCGGCACCACCAGCAGCCGCTCCTTCGTCACCGTCGCCATCGGCGTCAGGATCGCCGAGATCGCATAGTCCGTCGCTATCGGTATCTGTTCCGTCGCTAGCGGGGTCACTGACGCCGCTGATGCAGTCCTCGCAGGTGTCAGCGTCGCTGTCACCGCAGACATTGGGGTCGAGGGGGTCGGAGTCCGCAGAGTCGCCGACGGTGTCGTTGTCATCGTCGGTGTCGAAGCAGTCCGGCTCCAGATCGCCGTCTGTGTTGGTGAATTCATCGACCAGCGAGCCGTCACAGTCCCAGTCAGCGCCGTCGCAGATGTCCACAGCTCCGTTGTGGATTGACGCGTTGTTGTCGTCGCAGTCGGTTGTGTCGGGGTCGTTGTCGTTGTCGTCATCCAGATCGGTGCAGTCGGGCTCGAGGTCCCCGTCGAAGTCATCGAACTCATCAACCAGGGAACCGTCACAGTCCGAGTCCACTGTGTCGCAGGACTCGGTGGCGAGGGAGTGGATGGAGTTGTCAGCATCATTGCAGTCCCCCTCACAACCTCTTTCTCCATCGCTATCGCCATCGGCCTCGTCAGCCGGGGTGTCCGCGTCGCAGTCATTGTCGTTGCCATCGCAGATTTCGGTGGCTCCCGGGTTGCTGGTCGCGTCGCTGTCATCGCAGTCCTCGCCGCCAACGACCGCTGTGTCCGTACCTACCCAGTCGCACTCCACGTAGCCATCGCCATCGTCATCGATCTCGTCGACGGGTACCACCGCGTCGCAGTCTTCGTCGAGCCCATTGCAGAGCTCTACGGCGTTGGGGTGAATGGTGCCATCTGAGTCATCGCAGTCGCCGGTAGCCGAGGCGTGGCCATCGACGGGGGCGCAGTCATTGACTGCGGTGCCCGTTTCGTCACCGTAGCCATCGTCATCGGTGTCCGGGTACCAGTCCACGTATTCCACGTCATTGTCGATCAACTCGTCGCAGTTGTTGTCGATACCATCGCAGAGCTCGGGAGCTGTGGGATACGTGTTGATGTCGTTGTCGTCGCAGTCCTGGCAGGAATCCGAGCCATCGGTATCGGCATCCGCCCCGATGTCGATCGTGCCATCGCAGTCATTGTCGACGCCATCACCACAGGCCTCGGTGGCACCCGGGTTGACCTCAGGATCAGCGTCGTTGCAATCGTCTCCGCCTTCCTGGTCGCTGGTATAGCCGTCGCCATCGTTGTCCGCTCCCGGGACCGCAGTGCCGGTGCCAGCGAGGGCCACCTGGAGGAGTTCTTCCAGCTCGTCGCCGTTCTGTCGAGAGAAGATAAGGGAAGCGGCGTCCTCACCAATGGCGGTTGGGCTGTAGGTGACCTGCATGGCAATGCTGGCGCCTGAAGCCAGCTCGAAGGGCCAGGGACGTGATTCGATACCAAAAGTGGCCGCGCCGCTAGCTCCAAAGCTGGGTTCCAGGAGAACCGCTGTGGACTCGCCGCTGTTGGTGATGCTTAATGACGTGACGGCTTGTTGTCCGATCACGACCTGGCCGAAGTTGACCTCACTCGGCGCGCTGGCCAGCGCAACCGACCCAGGGGCTTCGTTGCAGCCCGAGATAAAGAGCAGGACCACCATGGAGCATAGGATAAGAAGAGAACTTGAACGCATCGACGACCTCCAAGGAGACATTGTGATTGGATTACTGGCCGATGTCCACGACCCTTGAGTGGACGGCGGGCAACCTGGGTGTCGTCGCTCCTGCGTACGCCTTCTTAAATCTCAGCACGTTCGGCCACCTGATCCCGCTAAGGGAGACGAGAATCGGGGCTCTCAGCCGCCGTCGGGATTGGGTGCTGGATGTCGCATACTGCACGCGGTCTTCACCCAGCAGGGGCTGTCGAGCGCTCCTTTGGCCGGACCACCGAAGTGAAAGGGTTCCTCGTTGCCTGTTGGGGGAGTTGCTGGGCAGTACTTGAGGAACTGCTGACGCCAAGCCTGGGGATATTCGTTCCAGTGGAGGCGAAAGGCCAGGCCGTTTGTCAGGGCCAGCTCAACAGCAGGGCTTGCCAGAGCGTGGGCCTCGAAGGTGTCGATCCGCTCGATGGCGGCCAGAAGGTGCGCGTCTTGGTGGGTGCCCAGGCTGAAGTCTCCGCTACGCAGATGCAGGTCGAGAAGAGTGGCTTCAGCGGACCAGTTCAGAGGGCAATGGCTCTGTGCCTCGATGTATTGGAAGGGCCTACCATCAGCGAGCTCGAGGACGGCCTTACTGAGCTCTCCGAAGCCGCGGGCGGGGCTACCCTTCGCTTCAGCAATTGGCGCTGGGTTCAGCGCGAAGAATGTGATCGAGATGAGGGCGGCGCTGGCGAGGCGTAGTCGAGGGAGAGATACGTGTTCCGCCCCTGCAGGTCTGTGCTCGAGTAGCCAGGACAACGCTGCAGTCCAGCCGGCGAACCCGAGGCCCAGACCCAGGTACAGACAGGGTCGAAGATGCCAGGTCTTGGGGGGGTAGCCGGCTAGCAGGAAGGCTCCGTATGCGCCGAATATCCAGAGAACGACGAGTACGAGCGCCGGTCGAGTCTGCTTGCGGATGGCACACAGGGGAATCCCCCCGAGAAGTACGAGTCCTGTCGCCAGTCCGCCGGGAAGCCCCTTCAGTGCGCCGCTCACGTTGTGCAGCGCGCTTAGACTTCCAGTGAAGACCTGGGCAGCATCTGCGCGGGTGTCACTACCCCGGCCGAAGAGGGTCGCCTCGAGTCCCTCCAGGTTCGACGTGAAGTAGGGGATGAGAACCAACGCGACTCCCAGGGCGGTGAAACCTGCGACCCGTCCCTTGGGCCAGGTCCTGCTGCTGGCGCAGACTATGAGCGCCGCAGGAAGCGCAGCGATCCCAAAGGGGTGGCTGGCGACGGCCAGAGCAGCAGCTCCCAGTAGGATCGCCGCTCCTACCTGGCGCGTGGTGGCGTTGCGTTCGGCGCTGCCCACAAGCGTGGCGCCGAGCAGGGCGAGCAGTGCCCAGTGGGTGGTGCGATAGTTCAACGGATAGCTACCTGTCAGCTGGACCAGATCGGGGAGCGCCGCGAGGGAGAGGCCGAATAGCAGCCCCAGCAGCGGTCGTCGCAGCGCTGCACCGATGGCAAAGGCTATCGGTGCACACAGGGCGTGAAACATCGCGCAGCGCCGCAATACAGCCTCAAGGCTCCCTGCAGCGAGGAGGAAGGGCGCGAGCAGGTAGTCGTCCGCGACGCCGAACCAGTAGTAGCGCCCGATCGAATTTCCTCGGGTCGGCAGGTCCTGGAAGGTCGCGATGCTCACTGCACGGCGCAGCGCCAGCGCTCCGTCAGCGGGGAGATCTACGAAGCCTGCCTGGGCGAGATGGTGGCAGAGAGCAAACAGATACACGACGCATGAGAGCAGGGCGGAGAAGCGCACGGCCACAGCCTACATTCTTGAGGGTAGATCTTCCTGCCCGCTCAGCACGTCTTGGGCCCTGCTAGGCTATTTTCTGCAAGGGCTGCCTCGTGACCAGATACTTCTCATTGTTTTTGATCTTGTCGCTGGGTACGGCTGGCTGCGGCGATGATGGCGCGATCGAGACAGGCGATCTCTGCGCTGATGGCGCCGACAATGATGCCGATGGTCACTACGACTGTGACGACACCGATTGTTTCGCTGATGCGGCGTGCCTGGGGCAAGGTGATGACGATGACGACGACAGCAGCCCTGCCGATGACGACGACAGCAGCCCTGCCGATGACGACGACAGCAGCCCTGCCGATGAC
>CAZEIY010000213.1:0-7252 GCA_964512375.1 uncultured Rickettsiales bacterium
GTCGCTGTCGGTGTCGAGGTAGTTGGCGATACCATCGCCATCAGGGTCCCCTGTGCCCTCCTCTTCGTCGCTCATGCCATCGTCATCGCTGTCGGTGTCGAGGCTGTCGTCGATGCCATCCCCGTCCGAGTCGACGCCGCCCTCCACAGCAGTCGGGATGCCATCGTCATCATCATCCTCGTCGAGAAGGTCAGCGGTCCCGTCGCCGTCACTGTCTCGCGGTGCCGCTGGGTCATCGCCCCACTCATCACCATCTGAGAGCCCGTCACCGTCACTGTCCGCATCCAAGGGATCTGAACCAGCGTCAACCTCGTCCGCATCGTCGAGACCGTCATCGTCGTCATCCTCATCGACGCAGTCCGGCTCACCATCACTGTCCGTGTCGATGTAGCCGTCCACCAGATCCCCATCGCAGTCACTGTCGATGGCGTCACATAGCTCCACCGCCCCGGGATAGATGCTCGCATCGAGGGGCGCACAGTCGAGCTGGTCGCCTGCGAGGTCACCATCATCGTCCAGGTCCACGCAGTCGGACTCCCCATCACCGTCGGTGTCGACGTCCCCGTCGATCAGGTCCCCATCACAATCGCTGTCGATGGCATCACAAGCCTCTGTGGCACCAGGGTAGATGGCATCGTCCAGAGGGGCGCAGTCGTCGCCATCCGCGCTGCCGTCGCCGTCGTCGTCAACATCCACACAGTCCGGCTCGCCATCGGCATCCGTGTCGGTCGCACCGTCGACCAGGTCACCATCACAGTCCGAGTCGATCGAATCACACAGCTCGACCGCACCCGGGTGAATGCTGGCATCGAGTTCAGCGCAATCATCCACATCGAGGCTGCCGTCGCCGTCATCATCTAAATCGGTGCAGTCAGGGGTGCCGTCCAGGTCGGCATCGGCCTGTCCGTCTACCAGATCACCATCACAGTCCGAGTCGAGGGCGTCACACGACTCGGGCGCGCCTTGATAGATCGTCCCATCCAGAGGCTGACAGTCCACCACATCGGGCATCCCATCACCGTCGTCATCGAGATCGATGCAGTCGGGCTGCCCGTCCAGATCGGTGTCCAATTCGCCGTCCACCAGGTCGCCATCGCAATCACTATCCGTGGCATCACAGAGTTCGTCCGCTCCCGGAAGAATCGTCGCGTCCAGAGGGGCACAGTCATCCACATCCAGACTGGTATCCCCGTCGTCATCCTCATCCGTGCAGTCCGGGTCACCGTCCAGATCAGTGTCTTCGAAGCCATCAACAAGATCCCCGTCGCAGTCTGAATCAAGAGCATCACAGGACTCAGGGGCGCCCTGGTAGACACTGGCATCGAGTGGCTGACAGTCCACCGAATCGGGCATGCCGTCACCGTCGTCATCGGGATCATTGCAGTCGGGATCACCGTCCGTATCGGTGTCGGTAGCTCCCTCGACGAAATCGCCGTCGCAGTCAGAATCGACACCATCACATAGCTCTACAGCTGTCGGATAGATGGACGCGTCGGCCGGTGCGCAGTCATCTGCATCCAGGCTTCCGTCTCCGTCAGCGTCGAGGTCACAGGCGTCCCCCTCGCCATCGCCGTCCAGATCCTCCTGTCCTGAGTTGGCCAGTGTCGCGCAGTTGTCCGTTACATCAGCGACGCCGTCATCGTCGCTGTCATGAAGCGACACCGAGAGATTGTCGAATGCGCTCTGCTGGCCGCCACCGTTGTCGAAAGAGAAGAATCCCACCTGACCCTGGGTAAAGGTGGAATCGCTGGCTGTGAAGAGAAGGTCTGAAGGCTCCAGTTGCCCGTTACGATCATCATCGAACCAGACCTCAATGCTCGAACCGACCGCTACGATCCGAAGCGCCTGCCATGACCCCTGTGTGAAGGTCGTCGATGACGACCCCAGCTGCGTGGCTACGCCGCCGACCACACGATAGAGACGCGCCCCCCCCCCAATCGCCCTATCGCCGCTCGGTGTCCCCGGATAGCCGTCTCCCCCGCACAGATGCACGAGATAGAAGTTCGAGGTGTCACTGAATCGAAAGCTCACACCGAGGGTGTCGTTGTCCTGGCTCCGCAGATCCACGTCGAAGATGAAGTCCGACCAACTCGACCCTGTATAGAGCAGGTGATTGTCTGTGCCACCGCCGCTTCCAAACGACCCGCTCCAGTCGTCCGTGCGTGCGTAGACGATATCGCCGTTGGCCTCCCATGGATCGGTTGCATAGGTAGCGAACCACCCACCGTTTCCGCTCATAGAAGCGGTGTTGAAGCTGGAGAAATCTTCGCTGTAGTCGAGGATGTCGGCCACGGCAGGAAGGCTCACCAGAAGTACGGTGATGGCCGCTACGAGAGCCGAGGCCAACGGGCTAAGAGTTCTGGACATCTGCTTCCTCCTCAAGAGTTGCGAGTTGAGTCTAGCTGTCAGATCACCCCAGAACCCGACGAGAAAGTGATCAGGCAGTCTCCCGATCCATCTCAAGGGACGGAGCGAGGGAGTGAGGTGAACGCTCGCCAGCATCGATCAAGGGCAGCAATCCACCGGGCAGATCGCACAGCTCTCCTGGGTCGGGCCCGGCTTGGAATCGCAGAGCCCGTTACCGCACGGATACAAGGGATCGAGATAGACCGGCGTGGGGTTGCCTGCTCTGTATCCGCCACCCTCCTGCAGATCCGTAAACACGTCACCATCGGAGTTCACATCAATCCAATTAGGAACCCCATCACCATCGGGATCACTCCCATAGAGAACGCCATCTTCAACCTCAGTCTGAGTGTCGATGCCATCTCCATCATCATCACGATCGTGGGTGTCGGGGCTGCCATCACCGTCGGTGTCCCCAGGAGCTTCGTTCTCGTCGCTGACCGTATCGCAGTCCGAATCCACCGGGAACGGCTGACAGTCGGGCCAGGTCTTACCCATGGTGAAGGACTGCTCGGTCGAGAAGGGGGTCTCATTGCCCCCGCGATCACGCATCTTCACACGGTAGCTATAGGTCTCGGCGACCCTCAGATCGACGTCGATATAGCGAGGACTCAGCTGCCAGCCGCTCGTGTCTCCACCCGGATTTCCCGAGGTCTCTTCGAAGTAGTACTCGACGTAGCCGCGGGGATCCTCACCAACGGTTGCTCGCATGCGAGCCGAAGACAGCTGCACCCGCGGCATCTCATCCACCATCATCGCCGCGTACAAGTCCTCGCGGGTGACCACCTCAGAAGGCGGGACATCAAAAGACGCGACCCCCGGCGCTGGAGCCTCGCCATCATCGGGGATTCCCAGGCCGACAACAAGAGCATCGAGCCATTGACCCACCATTACTCGCTCTTCTTTCGAGAGCATCCGTAACCGCTCAGGGGGCATCGCCAGCAAGTGGTCAGGCGGCAGATTGATCCGCTCCTTCACGCGCTCCAGCCGCTCACCACTCAGTGCCGAGAAGTGATCACCCAACACACTGGTAGGATCACCGCCTCCCATGGGTCCGATCTGGAAACCAGCGCGGGAGATCTGCTGATTGAGCTCTGCGTGATGGCACTGATTGCACGCCTGAACCAGCACCTCAGGGGCGCTGAGCCCGGCCTGCACCCGAAGCCCGAAGTGATCGAGGCTCTCGTCATCTAAGACGTCCGTGACCGCGGGGAAGTCAGCTCCTTGATTGCGGTATGCAGCGTACCCATCGATCACGGCCTGCAGCTTCACGGCATCAAAGGGAGCCTGGCCACGAGCTGGCGGAGTGATCATGCGGCCTTGCACGTTCAGCTCGTACATCTCCTCCCACAGGTAGCTGAGGTACATGCCGCGCGCCCTATTATCCTCGAGCAGGCCAGTCTCCGAGCCGTCACTCTCGTACGCGGTCGTGTCGAAGCCGTTACCAAAGCCGTTTGCCTCAATCAGCTCTTCGAGCGCCTTGGGTCGCGAGGCATAGGCCGCGCCGCGAGGAACTCCACCATAGGTCGCTCCGTAGGGCTCGCCATTCGTTGCGTGCGCTGCGACGTACTGCTGCAGCATCAAATGAAAGGGGCCCATGCTCGTGGGGTTCTCAGTCCAGTTGTAGAAGTGCTGGTTGTCGTACATCCAGTGCATCCACATGCTGTTGAGTTGGAACATCAACAACGACTTTGTGCCCGCAGAGGGGCTGCTGCGCACGCCGTACTGATGGCACTGAAGACAGTCCAAGATCGTGTTCTCCAGATCGTCCCCCCCGTACACCGTGTAGTTGCTCCAACCCGTCTCATAGGCTTCACTGAAGCGCTCCTCCGCGCTGCATTGACCGAGCTGAGCACAGCGGTAGTCGAACTTGAAGAGGAAGAAGTCCAACTCGTCACGAGCGGGATCGTGGGTGATGATCTCGGCAAATCCCTCTCCGCGCACGCTCCCCACGATGACAAAGCCCGGAGTCGGCGTCACATGATCAGCAACCTCAGTGTGGACAATCACCCGCGGAATCACGGGATTGACAATGAGACGGCTGAGGGATGCGGAATGTCCAAGCAGCGCCCACGCAGGATTGCCGCTGCCAGGAACCATCTGCGCATCCGCTCCTCCTGTGCCCTCGAAGCCCAGGCCCAGTGCCGCCAAAAGTTCCTCACTTCCGGTGATTGTCGGCCGTGTATCACCACAAAAGACGTCCCGAACAACACTCTGGACATTGCCCTGGCTGAGGCGGCTACAGAGACTATCCATCTGCGTCGTTGTCTACGCCATCCGAGCACTCGCCCGGCTCATCGGCCTCATAGACGGCTGGGGCACAGGACAGCAGGGCAACCACCCAGAAGAGGAGACTGGAGCGAAATAGCGCAGACTCGACGTTCATGAATAGAGCTTAGCCAAGGGCTGTGTCAGAAGCGACGGAAGGAACGCTGTAGCAATTGGCGACAATCCATTGTCCGTCAACTACTGGGAACTGGCGCGCCCGAGGGGCCTCGTCACAGACTTGTATACTGCAACGGTAATACAAGCACGGAGTTCGCCTCCGGGAGGAAACCAAATGTCCGTAGTCCTTCGAATTGCCAGTGTGTTCGCGGCGCTCATCCTCCTGCCTTCGGTCGCCAGCGCACAGACGTGCGGCAACAGCCTGCTCGAGACAGGTGAGAACTGCGACGACGGCAACGACACCGCGGGAGACGGCTGCTCGTCTCAGTGTGTCAGTGAGCCTGGTTTCGCCTGCAATGCCCCATTCAACCTCACAGAAGCCTCTATTGAAGAGTGGGGATCCGACAGCTCGTGGAACATCAGTGGCGACGGGCGCACCGCCACCGCAACCTCAAATTCCGAATCCACCGTGCTGGTCCTCGACGGCTTCGACCCCACCCTGGTCCCTGCAACCTTCGGCGTCGGCGTGCTCACCGGCAGTGACGACGACTTCATCGGCTTCACCATCGGCATCCAGCCTGGCGATGCCACCTCGGCCACGGCAGACTTCCTGCTCATCGACTGGAAGCAGGCGGACCAAACCTACAACCCCTGGGGTGGACTGGCCGAGCGGGGACTCGCGGTCAGCCGCGTTCAGGGGATCTCCAGCAACACCGATCTGTGGACCCACAGTGGCACCGTGACAGAGCTCGCCAGGTCGACCAACCTCGGCGACTCAGGCTGGGCGGACCAGACCTTCTATACCTTCGACATCCAGTACGACGGCGAGAGCCTGCAGGTCTACGTGGATGGAACCCTCGAGATCGACATCGACGAGACTGGTACCGGTAATAGCTTCCCCAACGACGGATTTCTTGGGGTCTATGCCTTCAGCCAGGCAAACGCATTCTTCAACTGGACCGGCGCGATGGGGTCTGAGTGCATCAGCACCTGCGGCGACGGCGTCATCGCCAGCGACGAGCCCTGCGACGACGGCAACGCTACCAATGGCGACGGCTGCTCCGAGTTCTGCGATCAGGAGCCACTGTGGACCTGCAGCGGGGAACCGAGCACCTGCGAAGCTGACAGCGATGAGGACAGCATCGTAGACAGCGCCGACAACTGCCCTGCGGATGCCAACGTCAACCAGAGTGACCTCGATGGCGACGGGGCCGGCGATGCATGCGATGTGTGCCCACTGAACAATCCCAATGACAGCGATGGGGACGGGGTGTGCGAGTCGAGCGATGTCTGCACTGGCGATGACGCCAGCGGCGACACCGACGGGGACGGCGTCTGTGATGACAGCGACCCTTGTCCCGGGGACGCTCTCGACGACTCCGACGGCGATGGAGTCTGTGATAGCAATGACGACTGCCCCTTCGATGCGCTCGACGACAGCGACGGAGACACCGTCTGCGACAGCGACGATGTGTGCGCCGGTGACGACGCCAGCGGTGACACCGATGGTGATGGCATCTGCAACGATATCGACCTGTGCACCGGTGCCGACGCCAGCGGTGACACCGATGGGGACGGTGTCTGCGACAGCAGCGACCCCTGCCCCCAGGACAGCCCCAATGACAGTGACCTTGACGGGGTGTGTAACAGCGCTGATTCATGCAACGGAGACGACGCGAGCGGTGACACCGATGGGGACGGCGACTGCGACAACATCGACGTCTGCCCCGCCGATGCACTCAACGACTCTGATGGCGATGGCAGCTGTGATTCTGTCGACCTGTGTGCCGGCAACGACGCGACCGGAGACAGTGACAGCGACGGCATCTGCGACAATGCCGACATCTGCACTGGAGCCGATACCAGCGGAGACAGTGACAGCGACGGTGTATGCGACGACAGCGACACCTGCCCCCTGGATGCTCTGGATGATTCAGACGGCGACGGCGTCTGCGATAGTGACGACTCCTGCCCCCTGGACGCTCTCGACGACTCGGACGGCGACACGATCTGTGATTCCGACGATGCCTGCAGCGGCGACGACGCCAGCGGCGACGACGACGGAGATGGCATCTGCAACGACATCGACCTGTGCACCGGCGCTGATGCCAGCGGTGACACCGATGGAGATGGCCTGTGTGATGCCAGCGACCCCTGCCCCGCCGACAACCCCAACGATAGCGACCTTGACGGCATCTGCGACACCGACGATGTCTGCGAAGGCGATAATGCTAGCGGCGACCAGGACGCTGATGGTGTCTGTGACGACCTGGACAGCTGCCCTCTTGACGCCGACGACGACTCGGACGGAGACGGTGTCTGCGATAGCGACGACCTGTGCGAGGGTGACGATGGCAGCGGCGACTCGGATGGTGATGGACTCTGCGATGACCTCGATCCCCCGGGCGACGACGACGACTCCGCTGGCGACGATGATGACTCCGCTGGGGACGATGACGAC
>CAZEIY010000214.1:0-1032 GCA_964512375.1 uncultured Rickettsiales bacterium
CGGACCACAGCCCGTACACTCGTCCTCCGCTGACCCGAGCACCTCTTTCGCGGAGCATGCTCTGTTGCGCTGGCGTCAGACCGCCTACACGCCGGAAGTCCGATCCTCGCACGAGCGCATCTTCCAGGTTGACGTCCGCACACCACGATTCAGTGAACAAGGTGCTGCGAAGATCGGCTCCGCTGAGGTTGACCCCTACCAGAACGGCGCCGGTGAAGTCGCATCCTTCAAGCTTTGTGGCACTGAGGTCGACCCGATTGAGGCGGGCGCCACTTAGATCACAGAGCGTCATGGATGAGCGCGCGAGAGAACTATCAGAGAGGCTCCCATCGCGAAGCGAGAGCAGAGAGAAGTGGCTCGATTCAGCACGTAGATTATTCAGCTGCGCCCCCTCGAGATCGAGGATGGTCCAGGTGCTTCCTTCTGCCTCGCAGCCGTCGATGAGGCAGTCTCTTAGGTGACTCCTGGAGAGGTGTCCACCGACCAGAGCCAGTGACTTGAGGCGAGCACCAGAGAGTTCGCATTCAGAGACGTGTACTCCATTTAGAGTGATGTGCTCGTGGAGACCCTCGATGCGCAGTCCACTTTGCCTGGCCTCGTCGCTGAAACTCGAGTGGGCGGTAGGGTTGGTCTGCACTTCCCGAAGGCTCCGCGTGAGGGCCAGGGCAGGCCGTTCCCCAAAGAGGAAGGGCGCTATTGATCGGAGGCTACTGAACAGAGAGCGCATGGTTTGGCACCGGGATAGGAGGCGAGTCTTCCGCAGCGCCTCGGCGCGCAGTATAACCCCCCACATGAATGCTACGGGTTCTTCAAGTCGCAAGCCGCCCTATAACCGCCGGTTGGTAGATTTCGTTCTCTCTATGGAGAGTGCGATGGTGCGTTGGGGGATCTCAGACATCATCTACTGCGTCGTCGCCGGACCTCTGGCAGCCACGGTCTATGCGTGGTTCTTCCTCAAGCATGGGGTCGAGATTCGAGGGAAGGAGAATGTGCCGCCAAAGGGCACCGGCTTCTTTCTGCTCTGCAATCACA
>CAZEIY010000214.1:1042-7236 GCA_964512375.1 uncultured Rickettsiales bacterium
TGAAGCGCCTGTGATCGCGGCCTGGCTCTATCCAAGGCCATTCTGGTTCCCATCCAAGGCCGAGTTCTACAAGAGCTGGGTGGTCGCGTTTTTCTGGCAGCTACTTACCGCCGTGCACACCTTCCCGGTGCGCCGTGGTGAGCGGGACATTAAGGCTGTTGGCTTGATGAGAGAGCTGCTCGAGGGGGGGAAGAACGTGCTGCTCTTCCCAGAGGGGACACGTGGTCACGATGGAGAACTCCTCCCTGGAAAGCGAGGTGTCGGCATGATCGTGCATCAGGCGCAGCCGCTGGTGCTACCAGTCTATGTGCGTGGTTTTGAGGAGCAGTGGCCCAGTGGTCGACTGCTACCGCTTATCAAGGCGCCTTCGGCGCTCATTGCGTTCGGGCCCCCCATGGATCTAAGCAAGTACTGGGAGCAGGATCTGAGCCGCGCGGTCGCGCAGGGCATTGTTGATGATGTCATGACCGAGATTGCTCGTCTCAAAGCAGAGGTAGAAGCAGAGGATGCTCTCCGTATCAACAGTGATGCTCAGGCCGGTTCAACGGCTGAGGAAGGATAGAGACGATGAGAAGGATGTTGTGGCTACTTAGCGGTACGGTCTTGCTACTGACCTCAGCCAGCGCCGTTGCTGCCGATCAAAAGGTGGTCGCCAAGGCTGCTGATTGTGAGATCACAGCGGGCGACCGCGATGAGCGGGGCAACAACCTGATGCTCTGCTACTGCGACTGGGAGGTGCCTCTGGAGAGTCTCAAGGCCGCCTTCAAGAACGTTGAAGAACACGACACCTACATGACTTCGGTGGTGGAGAGCACGGTCCTGCCCGATGGCAGGGTACTCCAGGTCCATCAGGCCGATGGCATCTCCGACCGGCAGATCACCTTGGACTTCAGTGAAGAGAATTTTGACGACGGTGGGTACAAGGTGAGCTGGACCCGCTCCTCGAAGCAGGAGCCTCTACTCGACAGTCGCATCGATCCGCCGATGGATGATGGCTCGTGGATGGTGCGACCAGGTCAAGGTGGCGTGAACAAGGTGGTCTATAGCCTGCGCTATGAGCCAGGGGGGCGCGTACCGGGCTTCATCGTGCGGGCGTTTCAGAAGAACGGCATTGCCGAGGTGCTGGTTGAGATGCGAGAGGTCGCGTCGAAGATCAAGCCCTAGGGGCACTAGCGTACGCAGGCTCGCGAGCCTATTTGGGTCGTTGCTCCCGTCCGGTGAGTACTGCTGTGAAGCCGCGCGGATCTTCCCAGGGCGCGAAGTGCCCGCAGGAGAGCCAGTTCAGTTGTCCGCCCGTGGTGCGCTGCACTGCCCTCGCAACACGGTGGGGATACCAGGGGTCGCGCTGTCCCCAGATGAGGCGTACGCCACAGGAACGAAGCCGTCGGGCGAGATCGCGCGGTGGCTTCATGCCCTTTGCGATCCGTCTCATGCGTGCCGGCCAGTTGGGGCCGTGGTCTCCGAACGTCTCGAGGAGAGAACCTGCGTGTTCGGGCAGGCAGCCTCCTGCGAGGAAGCGTCGCCCGCCATGCTGCTCGTAGAACCACCGGTGTACCTGCGGGAGCGTAGTCAGACGGATAGCAGACCAGTAGAGCCCCAGCGCGGTCCCTGAGAGAGCGACACCCTGACCCGGCCGGGCCATCATCGCGCTGAGGACTCCCCCCAGGTCGTGGCCAACTATCAGGTCGGCACCGTCCGCGAGGGGAGAGAGCTCTTCGACGCAGCTTTCCAGGCTCCAGTCCGACGGGGTGCCTTCATCGCCAAGTCCGGGAACCTGGGGCGCAGTCAACTCCCAGTTAGGCGGGAGCTGGAGTCGTTCCCACAAGCGCGGCGATGTAGGTAGACCATGGACGGCGAGGACCTTCACGATGCTGGCTCAGCCGACGACTTCCACTTCATCCCGGGATACGGTGCGAGCAATCTCGCGCAGCTTGTCGGACATGTAGGGGTCCTCTTCATAGACCCTGCGCAGCTGCGTGCACAGATCTTTCGTGCGCCGGAATGCTGAGACCAGGTCGCCGGAGACGTCGTTGGCACTGTCGATCATCAGCATCAGCTCGTTCAGGCTTCGACCCTCGTACCAGGCTAGGCCGAAGGGAATCATCTCGGGGGTGAATGTGACCGGTACACCGATCGCGTGTTCGCACTTACGCACGACCTCGCTGTAGCGGATGGCGCGTAACGCTTTGGCTAGCTTAGCGCCCGGTCCGCGCGGCCGTTCTCGCACCTCAACGGTTCGAGAGAAGGTGTTCGACAGCGCGCAGAGTCCTGCAAAGACCAGGTTGGGCTCGAGGGAGTCCAGAACTCCCGAGATGGCAATTTCGGTGGAGAAGATCTCTTCAATTTGCAGGTGCTTGAGGATGCGCGCGCCAGAGTTGAAGCTGAGGTCATCGTTCAGATAGCCGATACCTTTGAGAATCGCGGTCTTGTTCTGGAAGTCCTTGAACACGCGGCCTTCGCCACGTCGCATCGACTTCTTGAGCTTGCGGTACTTCTTCGCCCGGCCGACGAGCGCACGTGGCGGTGGCGGTGGGCTCTCGGCTTCCGGGTCCCAGTCGTCACGGATCAGGGAGCGGCGTATGTCTTCAAGGCGCTGGTTGTCACGGCTTGCGCGCTGCAGGAAGTGGAAGTTCAAGAAGCTCTTGTTGATGATCTCGAGAATCTCGTCGAGGTTGCGGTCGTGTCGTTCGAGCAGATTGGTTACTGAGTTGAAGCTCAAGTTGAAGGCGGAGCGCACCTGCTCGTGATCGCCCGCCATGTAGGATGCGATGGCTTCTTTGTCCCGATCGAAGTCAGCAAACTCTTCGAGGATCACGACGTAGCCGACGTCATCGAGTCCGCGTCGTCCGGCGCGTCCGGCCTTTTGCATGAACTGACGGACGGTCAATGGCACCACGGCCCGTCCGTCGTACTTGCGAAGAGCCTGGAAGCACACGCAGCGGGCGGGCATGTTGATGCCCAGGGCGAAGGTCGAGGTGCAGTAGAGCACTTTGATCAGGCGGCGTTCGTAGAGCTCTTCTACGAAACCTTTGAGTCCGACGTGCAGACCTGCATGGTGGTAGGCAATGCCCTTGAGGTACATCTCCTCCTGTTCAGAGGTCATGACCTTCTCGAAGTCGGCGTCGAACTTGTCGATGCGCTCTTTGATCAACTTCTTCTCGTCGGGGTCCGTGAAGCCGTCCTGGGGACCTCGTCGGTTTAGCTCTCGTGCGAACTGCTCGCTCATCTTGCGTGAGAACACGAAGTAGAGCAGTGGCCGGAAGTCACCGCCCAGCATCTTGATGATTTCCCAGTGCCGGGTCTCGGCCTGGCCAGGCATCGTCAGTCGCTTGGAGCCCTGCCGCCGTCCTCGTCTACGCCCGCCGCGCGCTCGCCGATCGCGCTCCTTGGAAGAGCGCACCTCGGCGCTCTTTCTCTTGGCGACATCCACCCAGCGGCTGTGCAGGTGTTGATAGCGGGTCAGGTCGCAGATACCAGCGTCGCGGTTTGCAAGGTAGATGTCGAGAGGGACATGGCGCTTCTCGCTTACGACTACCTCGACCTGCTGGCCGCGCACATGAGTCAGCCAATCTGCGAACTCTCGGATGTTCGCCAGAGTGGCTGAGAGGCCAAGGATGTTGACGGACACCGGCAGGTAGATGAGCACCTCTTCCCAGACGGTGCCGCGTTCGATGTCATCGAGGAAGTGAATCTCGTCGATGATCACGTAGCTGAGGCGGTCGAGGTTTTCGCCAGTCAGCAGCATGTTGCGCAGGATCTCGGTGGTCATGATCCGCAGAGGAGCATCGCGGTTGATGACGAGATCTCCAGTGATCAGTCCGACGTTGTCCGCACCGTGCTCGTTGCAATAGTCGCGGAACTTCTGGTTGGATAGGGCCTTCACCGGGGCGGTGTAGATCACGTCCTTACGTTCTCGGAGCGCCTGTTCGACGATGTAGTCCGCGATGATGGTCTTGCCAGTGCCCGTAGGTGCAGAGACCAGCACGCTGCGCTGTGCCTGGGCGTGCTCGATGGCCTCGCGCTGGAAGTCGTCTAGCTGTAGTCCTCGGTATTCCATTGAGTTGTCAGGGTCCCTCAACTGAGAGTTCGACTTCAGCGCCTAGTTCACTGAGGAGATGGGCCTTGAGTTTCTGTTTCATCCGGGCTTCGATCTGGCGGACCCGCTCGCGGGTCACTCCGAATTGCTGGCCGACTTCTTCGAGTGTTAGGGGGTCTTCGGACATGAGGCGCTGATTCCAGATGATCTGCTCGCGTGGGTTTTCGATGGTTTCGCCAAAGGAACGCATGGCACCCGTGACGAGGTGCATCATTTCGGCTTCTCCGACCTCGTCATCGGGATCGGGTCCGCGAGAGGGAATGGTCTGGCCGAGGGTGCGGTCATCTTCTTGACCCATCGGTTGATCGAGGCTGGCGTCTGGCGAGCCCAGACGCTGCTTCATCTCGATCACATCTTTGACCTCTACGTCGAGGCTCTCGGCGATCCGCTCGGGGGTAGGGTCGAACCCCAGCTGTCGCAGACGACGAGTCTCTTTGTTGAGGTTGTAGAAGAGCTTCCGCTTTGCCTGAGTTGTCCCGACCTTGACGATGCGATGATTGGCCAGCAGGAAGTACATCACATAGGCCTGTATCCAGTAGCGGGCGTACGTGCTCAGGCGGACCCCTCGGCTCGGATCGAACTTCTGTACGGCCTTCATCAGGCCGATGTTGCCTTCCTGGATGAGGTCCAACACATTCTTGTAGTAGCGCCGGTACTTGAACGCGATCTTGGCAACCAGCCTCAGATTGGCCGTCACCAGCTTATAAGCTGCTTCCGGGTCGCCATGCTGCTGGTAGCGCTCTGCCAGGTCGACTTCTTCTTCGACGGTGAGCAGGTCGTAGCGAGAGACCTCAGCCATGTATGCGCGAAGTGGGTCCCGGGCCGAGACATGCGAGTCAGCCGCCCGGATCGGCACGCTTGAGTTGCCCACTGTGTTGGTGCGGAAGTCCGTGCTCGTCGGAGCCGAGCCGGTTTGGATGTCGGCCGCTCCCGTCTCTTCAGGCGCCCAGCGGTCTTCAGTCTCGATGTTGGCGGTGTCGCCTTCAGGAGCCAGAGAGGGGACATCCAGAGTGATGGGCTTGTCAGAGTACCCATCGAGGCGATGCGCGGTAGCGGCGGCTTCGAGGCTATTGTCGTCGAGAGTCTCTACCTCGCTGCGTAGGTTTGAGTCGAGTACTGCATCGGGTTGCAGCACATCCTTGGGCGCCTGGTCGTCGTTGGAGCTCAAGGTGTCGCAACCTTGAGGCTGATAGCTAATGGTTCGCCTCGGATCGAATCGTCCTTGCTGACCTGCAGCCCCTGTAGCCTCTGGAACTGCACAGCAAGCACTTCGTCAGCGACCAACCGATGATGGAGTTTGAGAGCTTCCACGACAGATGGGCCTCCGTCCCACGACAGTGCGATCCTGTCATCGTAGGCAAGGTCCAGGTCCTTGCGGAGTCCTTGGATGCGATTGATTACTTCGCGGGCCACGCCTTCTAGCAGCAGATCGTCGCTCATCTGTGTGTCGATGGCGACCAGAGCGTTCTCATCGAAGGCGGAAGCGGTGCCCTCGCGTTGTTGAATTCGCACACTCAGGTCGTCGTTACTTAGCGCGACGGTCTCGCCATCTTCTAGAGTGATGTCCAGCGCTCCGGTAGCTTCCCAGGTGGCCACGGTAGCGGCCGGATCGAGCAGAGCGACGGCCTTGGCGAGGAGCGGCATTCTCTTGCCCAGGCGCTTCCCAAGGCTGCGAAAGTTCGGCTTGACCTGGTAGGTGACGTAGGTTCCTCGGTCTTCGGCAAGGAGGAGCTCGCGGACGTTGAGTTCATCGCAAATGACAGCTCGCGTCTCGTCATCTTGAAGTGCGTGCAGCACTCCAGCGTTCACCGTGACGACAGTGGCCGAAGCGAGGGGCTGTCGGACACCGATTGCAGCGCTCTGGCGCGCTGCATGGCCGAGCGTTACGGCCTGGCGGGCTGCAGCCATGCGTTCGACGGTAGGTGCATCAACGGAAGTGTCCGAAGCGACAGGCCATGAGTCGAGGTGCACGGACAGTGGGGCATCGGCATGGAAGGGTCGCACCAGGCCCTGGTGCATTCGCTCAGCAAGGTAGGGCGTGAAGGGTGCGATGAGCCGTGCGAGTGTGCACAGCACCTCGTATAAGGTCCAGTAGGCG